>JAAFJZ010000127.1 GCA_013298205.1 Cytophagales bacterium | reverse complement strand
TCTTTTACAAGTCAAAAACATACCTTTTCTTCTGAATTTTTATCAGGAAATACTTTAAATTTGAATATCAAATTTAATTCAACTTTTGCGGGAACAATAGGATATTTAGATTTTTTGACTTTAAATTATTCTGGATTTTTATCTTTTGTAAACAACCAGACATTTAGGTTGAAATCACAATTAAATGTGAATTCTTTACAATATCAAATAAGCGCTGCTGATTCTAAAACTATCGTTTGGGACATTAGCAACCCATTGGTAGCAAAAGCACAAAATATAAGCTTATCAGGAAATGTAGCAACATTTTTGGCTCCATCAAGTAGCAAAGAGTTTGTTATGTTTAATCCTGATTTTGCATTTTCCCCTGTATCATATGAAAAGTTAAATAACCAAAATTTGCATGGATATGAATCATCAAATGTGCCTACAATGGTGATAATTACCACAAAAGAACTTTTACTACAAGCGCAAAAACTAGCTGAGTATAGGCAAGAGAAATCAAAAATTAAAGTTGATTTCTACAGTATAGATCAAATTTACAATGAATTTTCTTCAGGACGCCAAGATATAACTGCCATTAGAGATTTCATGAAAACACTTTATAATAAAAGGGTAGGGGAATCAAAATTAAAGTATTTGTTACTTTTTGGCGATTGTTCCTTTGATTACAAAGATAGAATTAAAAATAACACCAACTTAGTGCCTGTTTATGAGTCAAGAGAATCTTTTCACCCCATAAACTCATATTCTTCAGATGATTATTTTGGCTTTTTAGAAGATTCAGAAGGAGAGTGGCCCGAAGAATTCCCAATTATAGACCATACATTAGACATAGGTATTGGAAGGTTGCCCGTAAAAGATGCTAATGAAGCAAATGATTGTATAAATAAAATTTTAGAATATGAAAAAGTAGAAAATCATGGGGCCTGGAATCAAAATATTACATTAATAGCCGATGATGGTGATCAAAACATTCATCAATCTGATGCTGAAGTATTAGCTTCTGTCATTCAAACTAAATACCAACAAGCCAATATAAATAAAATTTATATGGATTTGTATCGCCAAGTTCCTTCTGGATCAGGAGGCTTAAAAACCGATGAAGGAATTCAGGACTTGAAAACTGCCATTAATAAAGGTAGTTTGATAATTAATTATTCAGGTCATGGAAATGAAGTGCAACTGTCTTCAGAAGATATTATTGATAAACCCAATATTGAAACTTGGGATAACTTTAAGAAATTGAGTTTTGGTGTTTTTGCTACTTGCGATTTCGGTCGTTATGATGATCCGGGTATGGTTTCTGGTGGTGAACTTTTAGTCATTAAACCCAATGGAGGCACTATAGGAAACATTATTACTACTCGAGTAGTTTACTCATCCTCCAATTCTTCATTAAACATTGCTTTGTATAATTCACTTTTTAATAAAAACAATCCACCGTCTTATTCAATGGGTGATTTGATTAGAGAAACCAAAAATAGGAGTTTGTCAGGAATAAATAATAGAAACTTTGCTTTGCTTTGCGATCCCTCCTTAAAATTAAATTTACCAAGTCAAAAAATTGTTCTAACAAAAATTGATGATAAACCTTTAAATAATGATACACTAAAAGCCCTATCAAAACATACTTTTGAGGCCGAAATAAGAGATACAGCTACTCTTAACACTAATTTTAATGGAACTGTTTTTATACGTTTTTTTGATAAATCTGTAAGTTCAAAAACGTTTGGAGGTTTTAATTACACAAATGATGCAACTCCAGGTGTGATTACAGATATATCTCAACAAAAAAGTCTTATTTATCAAGGTAAAGCTAGTGCAAAAGAAGGTGTAATTAGGTTCACTTTTGTTATTCCTAAAGATATAAACTATAATGTAGGGAATGGGAAGTTTTCTATTTATGCGATAGATACTGCCACAGGAAGCTATGCAGGTGGTTTTTATGACATCAAACTAGGCTCATTTGTTAAAGATGCTATAATTGATACAGTAGCACCTAGTATAAAGTTGTTTATCAATGATACAACATTTAGAAGCGGAGATATTTCTCATGACAATCCTTTACTAATAGCCCAAATATATGATGAAAACGGGATGAATTTATCAAAAGCTTATATTGGTCATGAAATGACGGCAGTAATAAACCAAGAAAATGAAAAGCCTTACTTATTAAATGATTTTTTTGAAACAAATAAAGATTCATTTCAAAGCGGAACCATTAACTATCCTTTTTATAATTTTAAAGACGGAAAATATACATTAGAATGCAAAGTTTGGGACACACACAATAATTTAGGGAATAAATCAATAGATTTTCTAGTGGTCTCTAAGAATAAATTTCAAATTCAGAATTTAATAAATTTCCCAAATCCAATGTTTGACCATACTAATTTTTCTTTCATTCACAATAGAGAAGGAGAAGACATTGAAATTTCTTTACTTGTTTATGATTCAAAAGGAACACAAATTGTAGATCAGAAATATATAATAAACAATATGCCTTCACGTTATGATGAACTACGGTGGGAGACTTGGAAAACAAATGATGCTATCCCTTCCGCTGGTTTATATACCTATAAAATTGTTCTTAAATCACTCAAAGACAACTCCAAAGCTCAAGCTATTCAAAAAATGCTAATTATTAAATAATCGCTTAAAAACTTAAATAATCTACTAAAATACAAATGAAAAAATTAATAATTTTATTCTCAATATTAATTACAATTAATGCCTACTCACAAGTTTCAAGTTCAAATCCTAATTTTACATTTTTACAAAATGGTGGAATTATCACAACTGCAGTTCCGTTTTTACTAATAAATGTAGATGCAAGAGCAAGTGGAATGGGAGATGCAGGAGTTGCCTCTTCTCCTGATGCCAATGCTATGTTTTGGAATCCTGCAAAACTAGCTTTTGCAGAAAAAGATATACAAGGGTCTATTTCTTACACACCTTGGTTACATAGGTTAGCAGGTGATATGAATCTTTCTCAGCTTTCTGGTCATTATCGTCTTAGAAAAGAAGATGTTATAGGAATGTATTTCACTTACTTTAATTATGGTAGTATTACATTTACTGATAATTCTGGTTTAACGATTCGCAATTTTACTCCTCAAGAATTCGTTTTTTCTACAGCTTATGCTCGTAAATTAAGTGAAAAAATGGGAGTTTCACTTTCTATAAAAATGGCTTATTCAGATCTTACAGGCGGTATAAGTAATACACCAGGAGTTGAAGTAAGGCCAGGGTTTTCTGCAGGGTCAGATTTAGGTTGGTATTATAAAACAAAATTGAATGCGATGATGAAACAAGGTTCTCTTGCATTAGGCGCAAGCATATCAAATATTATGGCTAAAATGTCTTATACTAACAATGGAGTAGAAGATTGGGTACCTACAAATTTAAGAGTTGGAGCAGCTTATACATTAGAATTAGATTTGTATAATAAAATAACCCTAATGACCGATTTTAATAAGTTAATGGTGCCTTCTCAGCCTTTATTAGATAATACAGGCAAAATTGTGGCAGGTCAAAATAGAAATAGAGCTTTTCTAAACGGCATTTTTACATCCTTTGGAGATTCTCCTAATGGTTTTGTAGGAGAACTTAAAGAGATAAATATGAGCAATGGGCTAGAATATTGGTATAATAATATTTTTGCTGCTAGAGCAGGTTTTTTTGCTGAATTTGCTAATCCTTATAACAATGACCCAAAGTTTGCAAGGCAATACGTTACAATTGGAGTTGGTTTGCGCTACCAAGTTTTTGGTTTGGATGGTTCATATCTTATTCCAGTTACAGCGGCAAACAATCCTTTGGCAGATACTTTCCGCTTTACTTTGTACTTTAGCACAGATAAACCTTCTAATCAAAAAACAGAAAGTGTTGTTGAGTAATAATTGATTGAGTATTTTTATAAAATGTTTTTATTTCTTTTTTTTAGTTTAGGCTATAAGTTCTTTTTTGATTAAACCTTATAATTTTCATTTTAAAAGATATACCCAAAATGAACTAAATTTTCATATAAGCTTAATTCTTTATCACATTTATAAATAAGTTTAAATTTTAACAATAATCGTTTTTAAATAGAGCTTAATCTCAATTCTAATTTCGATTGATTTATTCATTAAAAAAATAAATTATAAAAAAATGTAAATTAAGTTTGTGAAATCAAAATAATTCATACCTTTGCATCCTCAATTTTTTGAGATGGTGTGGTAGCTCAGTCGGTAGAGCAAAGGATTGAAAATCCTTGTGTCGGGGGTTCGATTCCCTCCCGCACCACTTTTTAATCTTAGATTTCTAAAAGTAAAATTTCATAATTCATTTCTAATGTTGCAGGCTATAAAATCTCATACTGTAGTTTCTTTATTTTATACATTAAAACAAAATGATGCTCAAGGTGAAGTGATAGAAATAGTAAATAAAGAAGAACCCGCTTTGTTTTTAATAGGTGTAGGAAGCTTGTTGCCTAAGTTTGAAGATAATTTGGAAGGTTTGACCAAAGGTGGTCAGTTTGAATTTAAACTTAATGCAGAAGAAGGCTATGGCGAAATAGATCCTGAAGCTGTGGGCGAAATTCCTTTAGATTCTTTTAAAGATGAAAATGGTAAAATATTCGAGCTTTTAAAAGAAGGAGCTATATTAAATATGAGAAACAGTCAAGGCGGAATTGTGCCTGGAAGGGTTGTTAAAATTGGCGTTGAAATTGTAGAAATGGATTTCAATCATCCTTTAGCAGGAATGAATCTTCACTTTTCTGGAGAAATTTTAGACGTTCGCTTAGCAAGTAATGAAGAAGTAGAACATCGTCATGCTCACGGACCTGGTGGTCATCATCACCATTAAAAATAATATATTGATATTGTAATTATTTTTTAAACTTAGTTATCAAGTGAAATTCCTTTTTTCATTTTTTGTAAAACAGCTTCATACTCTTGCGTTTCACCACCTTCATCTTTAGCTAAACGTATAGCTTTGCTTTCTTGAACAATCGCTTCTTTGTTTCGACCAAGTTTATATAACAAGTGTGCGTATGTGTCTCTGTAGCTACTGTAATTCAAAATAGAAAGCGATTTTTCAGACCATGTAATAGCTTTTTCTAAAACTGATTTTTCTGAAAAACGCTCATAATATCTCCATGCAGTATTATTAAGTGATTCATGATTCTCTCCCATATATTTATCGCATGCTTTTGTTGATGTTTCTATATATTGACTCCACTGTGCTGTATTTTCAAAATAAGCCCAATCGATTAATAATAATGCTTTTTCGGATTGTGAAATTTTTGAATCTGTAATTTTCTTTCTTATTTCATTTAGTTTTTCTAAATTAATGGGGCTGGTTTCAATAATTTGGTAAGCTTTTTTGCAAAAAGTAAATACTATTTTATCGTCTATTGAGTCTTTAGGATATAAACTTTGAAACGCTTGATAGTTCTTATATAAATATTCAAATGGTTTTTTGCTTTCATCGTTTATGTAGTTGTAAATCAACCGCCAAGAACGCTTTGAAGTATATTGTTTTTCAGGAATAGTTTTGAAATAGTCATCTACAACAGAGTCTAGTTTAGAACAAGTTTTTTCTAAAGTGCAAATATATTCAAACAAAAAAATACTATCTCTTTCTTGATTTAAGTATCTTTTTTGTTGTGTCAGAAGCTGAGTAGGTAGAAAAAAAGCCATTTTCCCCATTTCTAAAAACTCTTTTGTGTCCATTGCTCCACACCCTTTATGAACTATTTCTAGCTTGTCGTTTAGAAATATAAATGTCGGGTATGACTCTATATTATATTTTTTAGCAAAACTAATCCCCTCTTTTTTTTCCATATCTAGTTTTACATTAATAAAATGCTCGTTATAGAAATTTCCTACTTCCCCGTTTGTAAACACTTGGTTGCTCATCCATTTACAAGGGCCACACCAAGTTGTATAGGCATCAATAAAAATTAGTTTTTTTTCTTTAGTGGCTCTTTTTACTGCATCTTCAAGAGTCGTATTCCCAAAATATAAAGAAACGTTTTGATTTTGGGCTTGAATCAATTGTGAAAGAAATAAAGAAACAATTAGAATGATATTTTTAAATTTCATATTAATATAAGTTAATTTAAGATTTTACGAAACATAATCAGTTCCTGTTTTTGTGTTTTGGATTGTTTAAGGTTGTTTATTTTATTGTTTTTAATATAAAAAGCTTATTATAAGTGCGTTATGAAAAAGAGTAGAAATTTTTTATTTAAAAACTATTTATTTAAACTTTAAAAAGATTTTTTTTTTGAAATTGAGTATTCAAGATTGTGAATTACAAATTTAAAATGGAATATTGTTTCTATTTGTTATGCAGTCAAAATGTTTTATTTTCCTCAAAAAACGGCTTCAATAGAGTTAGAAAAATCTCTGGCATTGGGCAGGGTCTTAGCGTTTGACTATTGATAAAAACAAGTGTGGTTTCTGATACATTTAGAAGCTCATGTGCTTCGTTTTTCACTTCGTATTCAAACTTAATTCTTGCACTAGGAAGCTCCTTTATACTCGTGTGAATGCTCAATAAGTCATCATACTTGGCTGGGCGAATATATTTGGATTTGTATTCCAAAACGGGCATCATCACACCTTGGGCTTCCATTTCTTTATAGCTAAACCCAAGATGTCTGAATGCTTCTACCCTTGCTACTTCAAAATAAGTAGCATAATTGCCATAATACACATACGCCATTTGATCGGTTTCTGCATATCGTACCCTAATTTTTGTTTCGTGAATATACACCTGCCTAATAAGCTGAGATAATTCCCATAAAATCATCTGCCAAAAGCGATGCGCCACCTATTAAGCCTCCATCTACGTCTGGGCAAGCAAATAATTCTTTGGCATTTGAGGGTTTGCAACTTCCTCCATAAAGGATAGAAATTTGATTGGCTATATCTGCTCCATATTTTGTAGCAATATGGTCTCTTATCATTTTATGCATTTCTTGAGCTTGTGCAGAACTAGCAGTAAGTCCGGTTCCAATCGCCCAAATCGGCTCGT
>JAAFJZ010000125.1:3392-7109 GCA_013298205.1 Cytophagales bacterium | reverse complement strand
AGTCTGGATTCTGTATTTGTAGAAACAAAAAAAGAAAATTTAAACGGTAGAGTCAAAACTTAACTCGTAACAATCCAATTAATGCTAAGCATAAAAAAATAAAATAGTTTTGACTTGATTTTCTTTAAAGCCAAGTCAAAACTTTATAAAAGAATATAACCATTTTTGTAGTTTACTTTGGCAATCATTTTTACAATAAAGGCTTTTCAATATTCACAAAACATATCACCCCTTCTTCGTTTAATCTGGCTTCGATTACAGATTCTTTATTCACTTTTCCTGCTAAAATTTCTTTAGAAAGCAAATTTAATACCTTCGTTTGGATGGCTCTTTTCAAAGGTCTGGCACCAAATTGTGGGTCATAACCTTCAGAAGCCAAATATTCAAATACATTCGCTTGGGCATAAAGGTAGATATTATTTTCTTTGAGTCTATTCTGAATTTCTGCAAATTGAATTTCGACAATCTTAGCGATTTCACTTTTCATCAAAGGTTTGAACATAATAATTTCGTCTATGCGATTCAAAAACTCTGGTCGCACACTTTTTCTCAAAACAGAAAGCACTTCTGCCTTGGTTTTGTCTATTACATCAAGCTGTTCAAATACATTTTTGGTATCGAAATGATCAAAGTTTTCCAATATAATTTGAGAACCCGCATTAGAAGTCATAATGATAATGGTATTTTTGAAGTTGGCTACCCTGCCTTTATTATCAGTCAAACGACCTTCATCCAAAACTTGCAAAAGTATATTGAACGTATCAGGATGGGCTTTTTCGATTTCATCAAGCAGTACCACCGCATAAGGTTTTCTTCTAATCGCCTCAGTTAATTGTCCGCCTTCATCATAGCCAATATATCCCGGAGGCGCACCGATTAAGCGGCTTACAGAATGTTTTTCTTGGTATTCCGACATATCTATTCTCACCATAGCCGCTTCATCATTAAATAAATAATCAGCCAAAGCTTTTGCCAATTCCGTTTTCCCCACACCCGTAGTACCCAAGAAAATAAACGAGCCTATCGGTCGTTTGGGGTCTTGCAAACCCGCTCTACTGCGCCTTACTGCATCAGAAATGGCTTGAATGGCTTCCGTTTGCCCTGCTATTCTTTTGCCCAATTCTTCTTCCAAATGCAAAAGTTTCTCCTTTTCGCCTTGAAGCATTCGGGTTACGGGTATGCCTGTCCATTTTGCCACAACTTCGGCTATGTCTTCAGCTGTAACCTCTTCTTTGAGCATAGAATTTCCATTTTCATGCAATTCTGCTACTTGCTTTTGGGCTTGAGCGAGCAAAACTTCACTTTCTTTTATAGATCCATACCGTATTTCTGCTACTTTACCATAATCACCTTGACGTTCTGCCAAATCAGCTTCATTTTTAAGCCTTTCTATGTTTTCTTTTTCTTTTTGAATGCTTTCAATGATGTTTTTTTCGGTTTGCCATTTGGCTTTTAGCTCATTTCTTATTTCCGAAAGTTCGCTTATTTCTTTGCCCAGTTGCGCTTCTTTTTGCTTATCATTTTCACGTTTTATGGCCTCCCTTTCGATTTCCAATTGCATGATTTTCCTTTCCACTTCATCCAATTCTTCAGGAGAAGAATCAATTTCTAATCTCATCTTTGCAGCCGATTCATCCATTAAATCTATGGCTTTATCAGGCAAAAAACGATCTGAAATGTAACGATTGGAAAGCTCTACTGAAGCGATAATTGCCTCATCTTTTATTCGTACACCATGATGAAGTTCGTATTTATCTTTTATTCCCCTCAAAATAGAAATCGCATCTTGCACATTGGGCTCATCTACAATAATCGTTTGAAACCTGCGCTCCAAAGCTTTGTCTTTCTCAATATATTTTTGGTATTCTTTAAGTGTTGTGGCACCGATGGCATGCAATTCGCCCCTTGCCAAAGCCGGTTTCAGCAAATTAGCCGCATCCATAGCCGAATCTCCGCCTGCACCCGCACCTATAAGTGTATGAATTTCATCAATAAAAAGCACGATTTCGCCATCAGAATCTGTTACTTCCTTGATTACCGCTTTTAGTCTTTCCTCAAATTCGCCTTTGTATTTGGCACCCGCTATGAGCAGACCCATATCTAGGCTCACAATTTTCTTGGATTTGAGGTTTTCAGGTACATCACCATTTACGATTCTTTGTGCCAAGCCTTCTACAATAGCGGTTTTGCCCACACCTGGCTCACCTACCAACATAGGATTGTTCTTGGTGCGTCTCGATAAAATTTGCAACAATCTTCTCACCTCTTCATCACGACCGATTACAGGGTCTATTTTGCCAGCCGAAGCGAGTTCGTTTAGGTCTTTAGCGTATTTTTTTAGCGAATTGTATTTGTTTTCAGTATGTGGGTCGTTTACTTTTTCATTTCCCCGAAGCTCTTGAATGGCTTTTTTTAAGTCTTTTTCTACAAAACCTGCATCTTTCATCAGCTGAGAGGTTTTGTCATTTACACTTAATAAAGCCAAAAACAAATGCTCAATAGAAACATAAGAATCTCCCCATTCTTTTAGCATAGAAAGAGATTTTTGAAGCACATTGTTGGCTGTTTGAGAAAGGTAAGGATTGCCTCCACTCACGCTGGGATAAGCTTTGAGAATGCTTTGCAAGGCAAACTCAAAATTCTTTTGGTTGATGGCGAGCTTTTGAAACAAAAAATTGACAATATCTTTGTCTGTTTCCAAAATAGCTTGCAAAAGATGTCCCGTTTCAATGGCTTGATTGCTATTTTCGGAAGCCAAATTGGCGGATTTTTGAATCGCTTCTTGGGCTTTTATGGTATATTTTTCTAAATTCATTTTCCTAGATTTATAAAGTTTTATCAACAAAATTTAAGCCAAAGCAAAAAGAAGACAATTTGGCTTAAAAACGATGCAATAAGTTAAAAGACAAGACAATATGTCTGTAAAATCACAAATTTAAAAGCAATTGAACTCAAAATATATTTTTGCCTGCGACAATGAATCTTATTCAACTCGATTAATATCGACCAATTGTTTGGGCGTGCCCCGGTGGGTCGGGCTATCGCTACAAGTCCTCGTTCGTGCCTCACTGCGGGCTTTTCGCTCTATCCCTCACGCATAACTTGTATCAGTATTAAAAACATGCATTAATTTTAGTTGTTTCTTATTTATTGTTTAGCTTTGCTTTATGTCAAATTTGGGATACAAAATAAGAACCGGATGTAATTTACCAACTGCCATCAAAGCAGTTGGTCATAGAGCTTTTGATGGCATCGTAGCTAAATATCGTGTAACCAGTACTTCCCAAGACGTTTTACATGAATATTGCGATTATTCAGCATTTGAAATAAAATTATGGGGGAAGTGCTTTAATAGTGGTGATTACAGGTATGGATTTAACGGACAAGAGAAAATAGATGAAATTAGCGGGGCTGGGAACCACAATACAGCGTTATTTTGGGAATATGATACGAGGCTAGGGAGAAGATGGAATGTGGATCCAGTTGTTAAATTTTGGCTGAGTCCATATTCGTGTTTCTCAAATAACACTATTATAAGAATTGATCCACAAGGAAATGATGATTATATAACTGACGGAACTGGGAAACTAATTAGAATAAAAAAAACAAATCAAGAGCATAAACTTTTTGTTGAAACTACAATTAAAAATCGAAAAATATATTCTGAAATTCAATTTAATGACCCTTCTGAAGACAGAAAGTTACTAGAGAATTATG
>JAAFJZ010000125.1:0-3382 GCA_013298205.1 Cytophagales bacterium | reverse complement strand
TGAAAATATGGTGAATGAAACTCAAGTTCCAGCAATGTCTAAAAAGAGTTATTATAAAAAAGTAGATTTTATAATGAATGAAAGTGTTGAAGGAAATTCATTAGATTTTTCAGGCAAAACAGATACCAAACTAATTGATGGTTTCAATATCATTGAAGGAAAAGCATATAATCTAAAAGATGCAGGGAATTTAGTTTGGGGTTACGCTGCATCAAAACTTAATTTTAGTTCACTCGAAATCAAATTAGGTTCTGAATATTATGCTTGGAGTGAGGGTAAAAATTCAAACATTCTAGATAAACCTCAAAGCTACTCTAGCAATCCATTTAAAAAATGGTTTCAAGAAAAATCTTGGACAGGAGATAGTAAGGAAGACCAAAATGCCATTTCTACTGGTGTTAAAATGCAACGCGGGCGAACTGGGACTAATAATTCTAAACCCAAATCAGCAACTAAATGAACATACCTAGCTCGCTGAAAAATTTAGTTATATTTTTTTTATTGAATGTTATAATTATTGCTTGCGACAATGTTTCAGAGAAGAAAAGTTACGAGCAAGAAGATTTTAATATTTTTTGTAGTGATTTGTTTAAACAAAAAGAAATTATTGCAATTAGAAGATGTAAATCAGTATACATTTATGGAGTTGTAATACAATATTCAAATGAAACTTTTGATTTAAATTACTCATCTTTAAATAATTACTATCAAAAATGCACAGTAAATGAAAAAATAGAAATAGAATTAAGAAAATATAGAAGACATCAAAAAGACACTCTTTTTGGTTACGATAAAACTTTATTAGATTTTTGCTCAGAAATGAGAGTCCTTACTAAAATCATGGAGGAAAAGAAAGTGATTGAAGTATTCAACCGAGGAGAAATTGTTTATATTCATGATAATCAAGATAGGCGCTTTAAAATAAAGTGTACACTTCCTCACTAGCCTGTATCCCTGTATCTGGTCTAAGGTGTGTCGTGAAGTAACAGACGAGAGTCTGCTACATGTTGTATAGAAGATGATAGTAGGGTCTATCGCAATCGTTGTGTAAGTCCTTTATTATCTATTATTTGGGATATTTTTTATTAGGATTTCTAGCTGTATGGAGTACTGATAGCACTTTTACGGTGTTTGTTTTTTCATCTATTCTGAAAAAAATAATATATGGAAAATTTTTCATTACATAAGTTCTCACATCCATGTACCTAACAACAAAGAAAGGGTTAATTGATAATACATCACTTACGTCATCAACTTCATCTAAAAACCGCTTCTCTAGCCCGTTTTGTTGCTGAAAGTACCAATTTGCTATTTTTTCAAGGTGTTTTTGGGCGGTTTTTTTATAAATAATTTTAAACACTGAATTTTTCACGTAGTTGGCGGGTAAATTCTTTAGCATCAACGCCTTGTTTTGGGTTTTGGTCATCGTCTTCTATGGCTATGTCAAGCTCTTTGATTTGCCAAGGCAAAAGCTTAAATTCATCAGATTTACTTACTTTTAACTCATCGGTTTTGATTACTGTTACTGTTTTAAATTTCTCAAGTAGCGACATATAGAAGCTAAATTCATGGTCAGGTACGCTAATATATATTCCTCTCATATTATTTAGCAGTTTGAAGGTTTTGCTCAAAGAAAGTTTGGAATTTTTGTTTTGTCAGCATAGTATTAATGATTTTAAATACAGTATTTTTATCATCTTCCTGAAGTTGATTGATTAGATGTAGTTTTTCAAAATCAGGTTTTCCCTCTACTTTAATTGCTTTTGGAATTACATTTCCATAATTTAAGATTTCATCAGTGGTCAGGTTAAAAAGTATAGACAACTTCTGTAATTCCTCTAAAGATAAGTCTCTGTGACCATTTTCAAGCTTATTATAGTTGCTATTACCTATTTCTAAATGAGCAGAGATTTCTTTCTGCATCATTCCCTTATCTTCTCTAATTCTTTTAATAATATTACCTATTTGCATGACAATAATTTTAAGCAAAGATAAATGCTTTTTGGACTTTTATTTCTATAAAAGAAACTAGTTTCGATAAATTAAAATATAATTATAACCCCGTGGCAGGTGTCCTCACCTGACACTTCATTTCTCGCTACGCATCTGTTTAATGTGTTCATTTAGATTTTGCCCTTGTTCTTTACTAATTATGCCTCTGTATTTATCAGATAATTTAATTTTATTATTATTTTTTTCAGCGATTAAACCTTCTTGTTTTTTTAAATACAATAATTTCTAATTCTTGCCCCAAATAATCTTCGGGAAATTCCAAAGCCACATTAAAGTTACTTTGTGTAAGAGTTATGAATGTTCGTATCATATCAATTATATTTTAGAAGTTAACTTCGCTTTTGTTGGTATTTTTCACCAACAAACTTTAATAGAAACAAATATAATCAAAATAATATATTTGCTAAAGTTATGTTTCAAATTATACAAGGCAAACAGTACCTGGTCGCAGTTTGAGCGTAGCGACAACTTAGACCCCAAATAAAGGAAGTTTTCAACTTCCGTAACCCATCCTCCAGTAGCAAAAATAATAGGAATATGCCTTTCTGGCTAGCGTAGTCTAAGAGTAAAAGTCTTGTTTTGGTGTTTTGGAAATTGGTTTAGGGATAACATGAGCTTCTATTTTTGTAATAGTGTCTTGTATTAAACCAATGATTACAAGCTATGAGGATCTATAACTTGTAATCCGCTGATATTTTTAAAATCACTATCGCTTGTAATAAGTGTAAGATTATGAACGATAGCAGTTGCGGCCATAATAGCATCAGGTGTTTTAATTTTTCTGCTTCGTCTAATGCTAACACATTGAGCCACCACAGCAGGAGTAAGAGCTAAAATTAAGGCATCTCTCACAAATGCATTTACAATCTGTTCTTTGCTTTTGTCGGGGTTAATCCAAGACAAAGCTTCAATCTCTGTAATCACGGAAATGGTAGGAGTTTGGTCAAAAACTTCTGCCATAAAATCCATTCCTTTTTCGGTAAAAAGTCCCGAAAAGTAATTTGAAATCGCATTATTATCTATTAAATATTGTCCCATTCTTTACGCATTTGTTGGGTATGTTCATTAAAGCTTTTGGCATCGTCTTTAGAAAACACACCTCTGTATTTATCTGACAATTTAATTTGATTAAGTTTTTTTTCAGCGATTAAACCTTCTTGTTTTTTAAATACAATAATTTCTAATTCTTGCCCCAAATAATCTTCGGGAAATTCCAAAGCCACATTAAAGTTACTTTGTGTAGGAGTTATGAATGTTCGTATCATATCAATTATATTTTAGAAGTTAACTTCGCTTTTGTTGGTATTTTTCACCAACAAACTTTAATAGAAACAAATATAATCAAAATAATATATTTGCTAAAGTTATG
>JAAFJZ010000126.1 GCA_013298205.1 Cytophagales bacterium | reverse complement strand
TTTATAGTATTCCTTTAGTGCTTGGTATGGTATGGTTATTGATGTCTTTTTTGATTGCCATTTTTATGGCTTTGGCAAAAGCTTTGAATATAGATTCTATTTTGTGGTGTTCGTTATCACCTTCGCATTTAATGTTTAGGTTGCATTTGGCAGTATCGGTAAATGATTTGAAAAAGTGGTAAAACATTTCCGTGGGCATTTCCCCTATTTTTTCCCTTTTAAATTCAGCTTCCCAAACTAGCCAATTTCTACCAGAAAAGTCTATTGCAACTTGAGCCAAAGCCTCATCCATAGGCAATAAAAATCCATATCTTTCTATTCCTTTCTTATCACCCAAAGCCTTCAAAAATGCCTCTCCAAGAGCCAAGGCTGTATCTTCAATGGTATGATGCTCGTCTATATGCAAATCGCCATTGACCAATATTTCTAAATCTACACCCGAATGCCTAGCTATTTGCTCCAGCATGTGGTCAAAAAAACCTAGTCCAGTAGATATTTTGGCTTTACTAGAACCATCTAAGTTTAATAAGATTGAAATTTTAGTTTCGTTTGTGTTTCGAGTTACTTCAGATTTGCGGTGATTGGAATGGGCTAAAAATACGAAAATTTCGTCCCAACTATTTGTTTGTAAAGCTGTTATTGCGCTTAATTCTGTAGGAATATTAGGTGAATTAATCGCAATTGCTTTTGCGCCTAAATTGTTAGCCAATAAAACATCTGTAAGTCTATCGCCTATTACAAAAGAGTTTTCTAAATCATACTCTTCTGTAAAATAAGACTTTAACATGCCTATACCAGGTTTTCGTGTGGGCAATTGTTCTTTTTCAAATGATTTATCAATATGTATTTGGTCAAAAATAATTCCTTCACCTTCCAAAGTTTTGAGCATTTTATTTTGTGCAGGCCAAAATGTGTGTTCAGGAAAAGAATCTGTTCCCAAACCATCTTGATTACTCACCAATACTAAAGAATAGGCTTGTAAATCATAGATTTTTTTCAAATTTGTAATCACTTTAGGCAAAAATTCTAATTTTTCTAGGCTATCAATTTGAAAATCTGTTTGCGGTTCTACAATGATGGTATTGTCTCTATCTATAAATAATACTTTCTTTTTCATTTTTGGGGAATAAGACCAAAAGTAAGAAAAATCTATTGATTTCATCCAAATCAATTAAATTGAAAGAAAAAATCGTTCAAAAATTTAACATTCGCAGAAATTATATGACATAGACATGAATTTTAGATAGGCAAGTTCATATAGATTTTTAAAAACGCTTTTTTATCTTTTTATTTGTAACATGAAATAGTTTTTTGCAAAACATATTGATTTGTAAACTTATTATATAGCCACTAAAATAACCCATTTTACGCAAAAATGAACTTAAATCCTTCTCACCAAAAAGCATTCAAACAAAGACATATTGGTTCGTCTGCAAACGAAACCCAAGAAATGCTAAATCAAGTTGGTTTCTCAACGCTAAACGAACTTATTTCTAAGACCATTCCTGAAAAAATAAGGCTTAAAAAGCTTCCTGTTTTAGCCGTAGCTGAGACCGAAATCCAATTTTTGAAAAGATTTAAAACTTTAGCCGAGCAAAACCAGATTTTTACTTCCCATATTGGTTTAGGTTATTACAATACCTACACGCCTGAGGTAATCAAAAGAAATATACTTGAAAATCCAGGCTGGTACACAGCCTACACACCTTACCAAGCTGAAATTGCCCAAGGTAGATTGGAAATGTTGCTCAATTACCAAACCTTAATTACCGATCTTACGGGTATGGATTTGGCAAATGCCTCACTTTTGGATGAAGCTACTGCTGCTGCTGAAGCGATGGCTATGCTTTTTGCCGCTCGTCCTAATGAAAAAAATAATGCCAAAACTTTTTTCGTTTCCAACCAATGCTTTCCACAAACTTTAGATTTATTGCAGTTGCGTGCTGCACCGATTGGAGTAGAAATTGAAATAGGAGCAGCGTCTGATTTCAAACCTAGCGATGCGTATTTTGGTGTAATATTTCAATATCCTGGTGCAGATGGGAGTGTTTATGATTTCAAATCGCAGTTTGTTGAAATGAAAAAACAAGCGATAGGTATTTGTGTAGCAAGTGATTTGATGGCTTTGTTATTGCTTACGCCTCCAGGTGAAATAGGAGCGGATGTAGTCATTGGCTCTGCCCAACGTTTTGGAATTGGAATGGGATATGGTGGGCCACACCCTGCTTTTTTTGCGACAAAAGAAAGTTTTAAAAGATTGATACCCGGTAGAATTATTGGCGTAACCCAAGATGTGCTAAAGGAAAGAGAGCCTTGCGTATGGCTTTACAAACCCGCGAGCAACATATTAAAAGAGAAAAAGCGACTTCAAATATTTGTACTTCTCAAGTTTTACTTTCTGTTATGGCAGCATCTTTTGCTATTTACCATGGGCCAGAAGAACTTAAACAAATTAGTTTGCGCATACACGCCTTGACCAAATGGTTGCATTTAGGTTTGCAAAAGCTTGGTTATAAGCAGTTTAATTTATACTATTTTGATACGTTAAAAGTGTATGTTGAAGATTTGCAAACAAAAATAGAAGAAATAGCGATTAGCGCAAAACGCAATTTTAGGTATTACGATGAGTATTTTGTAGGCATTTCTTTGGATGAAACTTCAACCGAAAATGATATTTACCAAATACTTGAAATTTTTGCAAAAGCCAAATCTAAAGCTTTTGATAAAAATGATTTTAAAAGTTTGGGAGAAAATCTGCAATCTGATTTTCCTCAAGAATTGATTAGAAAAAGCACCTATTTGCAGCATGAAGTGTTTAATTCCTATCACACAGAACATGAAATGCTGAGATACCTGAAACGTCAAGAAAACAAAGATATTTCGATGGTTCATTCCATGATACCTTTGGGTTCTTGCACCATGAAGCTAAACGCCACTGCCGAAATGGTTCCTGTTACTTGGCCAGAACTAGCTTCTATTCATCCTTTTGCACCTATTTCTCAAGCCAAAGGTTACCAAGAAATGATCAAGCATTTGAGTGAAATGTTGTGTGAAGTTACAGGATTTGATGCCGTTTCTCTCCAACCCAATTCTGGCGCGCAAGGTGAATATGCTGGTTTGATGGTGATTAGGGCTTTTCACCAAAACAACAATGAAGCAAATAGAAATATAATATTAATCCCTTCTTCTGCACATGGTACCAATCCTGCAAGTGCGATTATGGCTGGGATGAAGGTAGTTGTAACCCGTTGTGATGAAAATGGCAATGTAGATATAAATGACATCAGAGAAAAATCCGAATTGTATTCCAAAGATTTGGCTGGCTTGATGGTAACTTATCCTTCTACACATGGAGTTTTTGAAGATAACATCCAAGATATATGTGCGATAATCCATAAAAATGGCGGTCAAGTGTATATGGATGGTGCCAATATGAATGCGCAAGTAGCCTTAACCAGTCCTGCGAATATCGGAGCTGATGTGTGCCATTTGAATTTGCACAAGACTTTTTGTATTCCCCACGGAGGCGGTGGCCCAGGCATGGGGCCAATAGGTGTGAAAAAACATTTAGCTCCATTTTTACCCGGACATCCTATTGTGAAAACAGGAGGGGAGAAGGCGATAAAAGCCATTTCTGCAGCTCCTTACGGTAGTGCTAGTATTTTGGCAATTTCTTATGCCTACATTTCTATGATGGGAGCAGAAGGATTAGAACTTTCTACTTCCTATGCGATTTTAAATGCAAATTACATCAAAATTCAGCTTGAAAATGCGTATCCTATACTTTATTCGGGCCCTAATGGCACTTGCGCACATGAGTTTATCATAGACTGTCGCTCGTTTAAAGAATTCGGCATTGAAGTAGAAGATATCGCCAAAAGGTTAATGGATTTTGGTTACCATGCACCTACAGTTTCGTTTCCTGTGCCTGGTACTATGATGATAGAACCTACGGAAAGTGAATCGAAAAGAGAATTAGATATATTTTGTAGTGCCATGCTTTGCATTAGAGAAGAAATCAAAGAGATAGAAACGGGTATTTACGAAAAAACAAATAATGTACTTAAAAACGCGCCTCACACAGCCGAAACCGTGATAGCAGACGTTTGGGATAGACCTTATAGTAGAGAAAAAGCTGCTTTCCCGCTTGACTTTGTAAAAAAAGCCAAAGTTTGGCCTACAGTGTCTCGAGTAGATAATGCGTATGGAGATAGAAATTTGGTTTGCAGCTGTGAACCTATAAGTTCATATCAAGAAGCTGAGGTGTAGGGTTTGTCGTAATGTTAAGATATTTACATAAAAATTGATGAATACAACATCAAATACCTGCGTGATTTTGAAGATACTATAAATAATACTAAAATATTTTATGGGTAAACTAATTTTGACTGCAAAGTATATAAACTTGTTGCCAGTAAGTTTAGAGAACCTCATAAATTATACAGTTTTTCTTAAAAAGCTTTAACTTTGACAAAATGTTAAATGAAACATCCAAAATACAATTATCGTTCTGAAACTACTTTACACTTTTATGAATTTAATAGTGAAAGACCAAAAGGGGTAATTAAAAAAATGGTTATTTACACAGAAACTACAACTGAAAATGTATATAACTTAGGATTTGGAGATTACGATGAAGCTACAAACGGAATTAATGATTTAAGCGTAACAAATAATGGAGATAGTCTAAAAGTTTTGTCAACTTTAGCCTCGACAGTTTATGCTTTCACCATGCTTGGATTTTAGCAACAGGAAGCACAGCAGTTAGAACAAGACTTTATAGAATGGGTTTAACAAATAACTTGGCAGAAATAGAAACAGATTTTATAGTTTTAGGTTATACGAAAAATGAAGAATGGGAAAAGTTCATAGTTGGGGAAGATTATGAAGCATTTTTATTAACAAAAAAAGAAAATAAAAATTAGGTTATGAAAGCAGAACAAACAATTGAAAAACTGAATAAATCTAAAGTTCCAATTATTGTAATTGACAAGCGACTTGAGCGTTTTAGGGGGCTAAATTTATTCCCTGAAAAGTTGAAAAGAGCTAACGAAATATTAGCTAAAACGGGACTCCCAAAATTGAACACCAAATAGAAAACCTACAGTTAAAATGGGGTTTGGCAAAATTGGGGCGGGACGTTGTTATCTTAGGCATTAGCAACTTGGCAGCAGTTGTTCGGGCAGGACAATAAACGATGGCACAAATCTCTCCTTTTTGGCTATATCGGAAATTTTTGAGCTAAAGGAACTAATTGGCATATAATGATTTTACGCATTGAAAATCAATTGTTTAAGAATATTATTAAAATTGCCGTTAAAAATGTAAATCTGAAAATTAATATAAATAAACAACAACTGACGTTTTAGTAAGCTGGAATTTTAAACATCTAGTAAACTTGGACAGAATAAAAGGCTACAATTCGGTAAACCTGCGATTGGGTTATCATATGATAGAAATTAGAAGTCCTAAAGATTTAATTAATTATGGAAACGATTGAAGAAAAAACATTTGATGCAGTAAAAATGGTGCGTGAAATTAGAACAAAAGTAAGCGAAGAAACGCAAGGTATGAGTTTTGAGCAATTGAAAAATTACATCCAAGCTAGACTTTCTGCTAGCAAAATGAAACCAATAGGAAAATAAAATACAATTACATCAAGATATTTTTTTAACAGGCTTTATTTATTTTTGTTAGTTAATGTTTTAGTTTTAGTTACAAATTTTTCATAAAGACCAAGAATTAATTTTAAATATAAATTTTCAAGATTTCACTAAAAAGATAATATAAAGATATTAGATATTGTTTAAATTAAATTTTACTTTTGAAATCAATTTAATTTATTCGATTCATTTATCTTAACAGAATTTAACCAATTACTAATTTTGTGAAAAATTAAATTTATCGAAATATAATTTTTAATCTATCAGCTTGAATCTAAAATATAATTCTTTCTAAAACATGCAACTACTTTTGAACTTTAAAAATATTTTGTTTGATAAACAAAAACCTATTTCAAACTACCAGATTTTAATAATTTCTTTACTTTTAATAATTTTTAGAGATTTTGAGACAATTAAAAATCCATTTTTTTATGCGGAAGAAGGTTCTATGTTTTTCTCAGATGCATATAATAAAGGTTTTAAATTTTTCCTTGAACCTTATGTTGGTTATTATCAATTTATACAAAATGTAGCAACTTATTTGGCTACTTTTGTTGATTTAGAAAATGCGCCTTTAGTAACCATATCGTTTTCTATTCTTATTCATTTAAGCAGCATACTAATTGTTTTATTTATACCTAGTACACTTAAATTTTCTCAAATTGATAAACTATTAGTTTGTGTTCTTATTGTTGTTTCTGGTGATGGATTTCAATATTCAACTACTTGTGGTCATTTCTATTTAAGTTTAGCATGCTTTTTCCTTATATTTATTGAAGAGACAAAAAACTCATACTTAGATTTTTTAATTATATTACTTTGTATAGTATCTTCATTATCATGTGTTTACACATGTCTATTTATTCCAATTTTTGCATATAAATGGTATTACAAAAAGTCAATTTTAAGTAAAAAAATTACAATAATTGTTTTTTTAGGTCTTATAGTTCAAATTATTTCTTTTTTATCGTATTTTATTGGTAAAAATGAAGAATCTTATGGAGATAGATTTAGCTCTTCAAATGGATTAGATTTTTTTGCTTTTAAATTATATCATCAAATGTTATGTGATAATTTTGTTTACTATTTTGAAGAATTATCAAGAATATTCTGGTTGATTTCTTTATTAGTTTTTATAGTTACCATAATAAGAACTTGGAAAAGAGACGATATTTCAAAAATTTTACCAATTATTATTATTTTTACCTCCATTTTTAGTATTCTATTTTCTTTGGGAATGGCTGGGGGTAGAAGGTATATGCTAATTTCAAATATTGCATTTGTTTTATATTTGATGTACAATAAGAGTAGCTTTAATTATTTTTTAATTTATTGCTTTGTTTTTTTGTCTTGTATAGCTTATAAAGAAGAATACAATTTTATGAAAAGAACCCAAAACATAAACTGGAAAGATGAAGTAAAAACTTGGAAAAAAAATCCA
>JAAFJZ010000124.1 GCA_013298205.1 Cytophagales bacterium | reverse complement strand
ATGAGCGAGGCCACGCAATTGGCTACTTTAGCTAAAAGTATTGAAGATGAAAATACCTTGTTTGATACCAATGAGGCCCATGTTGTGTTTGATAAAAATCAAGATGCCTTGTATTTTTCGAGAAATGTGATTCCATTTCAACATAAAAAAGCCAAAGAACTTTGGCTTAAAGGGTTTCCTTATTACAAACATGTAGGTTTGTATGCTTATAGAAAGGACATTCTTGAAAAAATAACTTTTTTGCCTCAAAGTGCGCTAGAACTGGCTGAAGGTTTGGAGCAATTGAGGTGGCTGGAAGCAGGTTTTAAGGTTAAAATTGGCTTCACAAAGTATGAATCGGTTTGTATAGATTCGCCAGAAGATTTGGAAAAAGTAAATCATTATGCTTTGCCAGACTAAATATTTTTTTTCACGTAATTTAGGTTTCCCAAATAATAGGAATTTGTTTTATCCATGCTTCTCAAAGGTTTTTATGACAAAATTTATTTATTCTATTTAATCGTTATAGATTTGCACTTTAATACCAAAATAATTCATGATTGTATCTAAACTGATGCAAGTTTATCAGTCGTTTAAAAACCAACTGAAAAGCTTTAAAGAATCGGCTCCTGTGGCTTTTAAGCTTTCAAAATTTAGCTTTCTTTCTGTTTCTTTTTTACTGATATTCTATCTCTGTATTGAGTTTAATTTTTTGTGGCTCTTTGGCAAAGTTCCCACCTTAAAAGAGCTTGCTAATCCTCCATTGGAGCTTGCATCCGAATTGTATTCTGCTGATGGAAAGCTTTTGGGCCGTTACTACAGAGAGAATAGGAGTCCGGTTTCGTATAATAAAATCTCGCCTTATTTTGTAAAAGGTTTGATTGCCGTGGAAGATGTGCGTTTTTTTGCGCATTCGGGTATAGATTATAGTGCCTTGGTTTCTGTAATTTGGTATAGCCTGAAAGGGGATAGAAGAGGTGGAAGTACGCTTACGCAACAGCTGGCAAAGAACCTTTTTAAAACGAGAAAAAAAGATAGTCAGGGGCTTTTGGGTTATATTCCTGGAGTGAAAACGGTGGTTTTTAAGCTTAAAGAATGGATTGTGGCGATAAAGCTGGAGAAATCTTATTCTAAGGAAGAGATTTTGCGCTTGTATATGAACACAGTAGATTTTGGTAGCCAATCGTTTGGCATACGCTCGGCTGCAAAGACTTTTTTTGGCAAATCTCCAGATAGTTTATTTATTCAGGAAGCAGCGGTTTTGGTAGGCGTATTGAAAGCTCCAACTTTATATAGCCCTGTTTTGCACCCATTAAATGCCTTAAATAGAAGAAATGTGGTTTTGGGTTTGATGGCTAAGCATAAAATAGTTACCCAAAAGGAAGCAGATTCATTGATAAAACTACCTTTGGAATTAGAATATAAAGTGGATAATCAGCTCGAAGGTACAGCCACATATTTAAGGGGAATTGTGGGTAATTTTTTGAAAAAATGGTGTGATGAAAAAGGGTATGATTTGTATGCGGATGGCTTCAAGATTTATACCACGATAGACTCTCGCTTGCAGGAACACGCTGAAGCTGCCATGATGCAACACATGAAAGAGTTGCAGGCTAGGTTTTTTAGGCATTGGAAAGATGAGAAACCTTGGATAGATGAAAATAAAGTAGAATTGCCTAATTTTATAGAAACGGCATTTTTGCAAACTGAAATCTACCGCAGCTTGATGAAAAAATATAAAAACCAAGATTCGGTTTGGGCAGCACTTAAAAGACCCAAACGGATGAAAGTTTTTACTTGGAATGGAGACCAAGATACTACTTTTAGCTCTTTTGATTCTCTGAGTTATTATAAAAAAATTCTTCAAGCGGGTTTTATGACTTTTGATCCATTTTCTGGGCATATCAAAACTTGGGTTGGAGGTATCAATTATAAATATTTCAAATTTGACCATGTGTCTCAGTCTAAAAGACAGCCAGGATCTACATTTAAGCCATTTGTGTATTGTGCAGCCTTAGATAAAGGTTATTCCCCTTGCCAAAGGATTTTGGATGAGCCGACTACGATTAACTATGAAGAAGACGGACAGCCTAAAACTTGGATGCCAAGAAATTCTGATTGGATTTATACACGTGACTCTATGACTTTGCGTAGAGCGATGGCAAAATCAGTAAACTCTATTACGGCAAAACTTACAATGATGGTAACTCCCGATAGTGTGGTAGCTTATGCACATCGTTGTGGGATAAAAAGTAAGATTAAATCTGTGCCTTCGGTAGGCTTGGGCTCATCAGATGTTTCACTATATGAAATGGTGGGTGCTTATGGTACGTTTATGAATTATGGCGAATGGACAGAACCTATATTCATTACCAAAATCGTGGGGCATGATGGAAAAACCGTTGTGGAATTTGCCCCCAAACGAAAAAAAGCCATTAAAGAAGAAACGGCATATTTGATGATGCATATGCTAAAAGGAGGCACTGAGGAGCCTGGTGGCACAGCACAAGGGCTTTTTCCTTACCAGCTTTGGAGAGGAAATGAGTTGGGTGGCAAAACGGGAACTTCTACCAACCATTCGGATGGTTGGTTTATGTGTGTAACCAATAAACTTGTGGGTGGAGTTTGGGTAGGAGCAGAAGATAGAAGTGTGCATTTTCGTACCTCATCTATGGGCGAGGGTATGCGAACGGCATTGCCTATTATGGGTTTGTTTTTGGAGCGTGTGTATGCAGACAAGCAAAGCGGAATTAAAATGGGCTATTTTGCCAAACCAAGAGTGCCTATCAATGTAAGATACCGTTGCACGACAGTATTGCCCAAAGTAGATAGCTCAGGCATGGTGCCTCCACCAGATTCTGTACCTGTGATTGAAGTACCCGAAACCTCTAGCCCAGATATTCCAGAATAAATATTTAGCCTATTTTATTATTCATTCCAAATTACCCTACTCATGTTTAAAAAGATTTTACCGCATATCTGCTTCTTAGCTTTTAGCTTAATAGCCATTTGGATTTATTTTAGTCCGTTCTTTTTTCAAGGCAAAGTTTTGCAACAAATGGACATAGAACAATGGTCGGGTGCAGCTAAAGAAATTATAGATTACAGAACCAAAACAGGCGAAGAGCCGCTATGGACGAACTCTATTTTTAGCGGTATGCCAGCCTATTTGATTTCTACAGAACATCCGGGCAATAAAATCATTAGAGACATAAGTCATTTTGTGCATTATGTTGTTCCTCATCCGTATACAGGTGTGTTTTTAATGCTCATTAACGCCTACATTTTTTGTTTGATTTTGGGTTTAAGCCCTTGGCTTGCGGGCTTGGGTGCGATTATGTTTGCTTTTTCATCTTTTACATTTATCAGTTTAGAAGCAGGACATAATTCCAAAATTTACGCTATGGCTTATGTACCCCTTATTTGTGGCGGAATTATAGCTACTTACCAAGGCAAATGGAAGCTGGGTTTACCTATTTTGGGGCTGGGTTTGGCACTTCAGTTGCCTACCAATCACTTACAGATTACCTATTACGCGCTTATTTGTGCCGTGATTATTGGTTTTGTATTCATGGTATTTAGCATCTTAGAAAAGAAGATAGTACCCTTTTTGCGCAATACTTTGTTTATGGCAGTGGTAGCTGGTGTGGCAGTAGGTACGAATTTAGGGGCTTTAATGACAATATATGAATATGGAAAATATTCTATTCGTGGCAAATCAGAGCTCACTCCTTTAGAAAACAATGAAGAAGTACGTGGAGATGGCTTAGATAGAGATTATGCCTTTAAATGGAGCAGTGGCATTGCCGAAACATTTACTTTATTGATACCCAATTTTTATGGAGGTTCTAGTGCGGGTGCTTTAGATAAATCGTCTGCTACATTTAAAGCACTTAAAGAAAATGGCGTGCCAGAAGAAAGTTCGAGAGATTTCATACAGCGTTTGCCACTCTATTGGGGAGATATGCCTTTTACTTCTGGTCCTATATATTTAGGGGTTTTGGTATGGTTTTTGTTTGTTATCGGTCTTTTTTTGGTAGATAAAAAATACAAATATGTGTTTTTATCTTTAGCCGCTATTTCATTGTTGCTCGCTTGGGGCAAAAACTTTTCTATTTTAAATTACATTCTATTTGATTACTTGCCAGGTTACAACAAGTTTAGAGCACCTTCTATGGCTCTTTTCATTATTCAGTTTGCCCTAGCTTTCTTTGCTGTATTAGCCTTAAAAGCCTTTTTTGAGAATCCTGACAAAGAAAATGTGAAGAAAACAATCCAGAAATCATTCTATATTTTATCGGGTTTTTGTGGTAGTGCTGTTCTTTTATCAGGAATGTTGAGCTTTAGTGCCGAATCGGATGAAAGCCTTAGGTCTATGGCTGGAGACTGGTTGGTGCAGGCAATAAGAGACGATAGGCAATCGCTTTTAAGAAACGATGCCATACGAACTTTACTCATAGCTGGAGCCATATTTGGTGTTTTATTTTACAATTTAAAAGGTAAAATCAGCCAAAATGTAACTGTACTTATTTTAGCTTTTATCACACTTGCCGAACTTTGGAATGTAGATAAACGCTATTTAAACCAAGAAAACTTCATTAAAAAGTCTGCACAAGCCATGCAAACTCCTTCTGAAATAGACATGATGATTATGGCAGATACTACCAAAAGTTACCGAGTTTTTAATATGAACGACCCTTTTAATGAAAATAGAACAGCGTCTTTTCACAAAGCCATAGGCGGATATAGTCCTGCGAAACTGCGTAGATACCAAGATGTGATAGAAAGACATTTGGCACAAAACAACATCAAAGTATTCCAAATGCTTAATGCTAAGTATATGATTAGCAACGACCCAAAAGAACCTGTAAGTCTTATGCCTACACCTTTAGGAAATGCCTGGTTTGTAAGTAAAATCATAAAAGTAAATAATCCCAATCAAGAAATTAGTGCCCTCAGCAATTTTGAACCTAAAAATGAAGCCATACTAGATGTGTCTAAATTCCCTATACAACAAGAAAATTTTGATACCTTGGCCTCCATCACACTTGATAAATATTCTCCAAGACGATTGACTTACTCAGCTCAAGTTTCACAATCCGCCTTTTGTGTATTCTCAGAGATTTATTATGAAAAAGGATGGGAGGCAAAAGTAGATGGCAAAAATGTACCTATTTTGAGGGTGAATTATCTTTTGAGAGCCTTGCAACTGGAAGCCGGCAAGCATACCATTACATTTGAGTTTAATCCACAAACCTATTATTCAGCCAATAAAATAGGCTCTATTTGTTCCTTAGTTTTACTTTCATTTATTGCGATAGTGATGGGTTTTACATTATATGATACTTACAAAAAAAGTGTTTAATTTGAATTTACACCAATAAATTAATTTCTTTAAAAGTCAATAAATTTAAAGTTTTAAATCGTAGTTTTTTTTTTTAAAATGCTTGATGATTGTATTTAGTTTAATATATTACTAAAAAAGTGAATTAATTTAATCTAAAATGGTGTAAGAAGCAACATTTCAAGATATTATTTATTGCAATACTTCTTAACTATAAACTATGTCTTTTTGCAGTACAACTTATTCTTGTTTAATTTGCAAAATAATTAAAGAACTTTTACTCAATCAATGGAGTCAATAAAAATATTTGCACCAGCAACAGTAGCCAATGTAACTTGTGGGTTTGATGTTATCGGTTTTGCCGTAGATAATCCAGGAGATGAAGTCATGGTGAAATTAGTTAATAAACCTAGCGTAAAAATCAATAAAATTGTTGGGGATAAAGGTCGTTTGCCACTTGATCCAAGTAAAAATACAGTAGGTATACCTATAATTAACTTTTTAGAACACATTGGCTCTGATCAAGGGTGTGAAATTACTTTGTATAAAAAAATGCCCTTAGGAAGTGGGTTAGGATCAAGTGCTTCAAGTGCAGTTGCAGGAGTTTTTGCGATAAATGAGCTCATGGGAAATCCATTGAAAAGAGAAGAACTTTTACCATTTGCTATGGAAGGTGAACGTTTGGCTTGCGGTTCAGCGCATGCAGACAATGTAGGACCTTCATTATACGGAGGCTTTGTTTTGATTAGAAGTTACGATCCTTTGGATGTAATAAAATTACCTACACCCGAAAACTTGTATTGTACCATTATTCATCCGCATATTGAAGTGGAAACAAAAGATGCTAGAAATATATTAAGAAAACAACTTTTACTAAAAGACGCAATTATACAATGGGGTAATGTTGCAGGTTTAGTTTCAGGGTTATATACTTCTGATTATGATTTAATAGGCAGATCTATGCAGGACGTGATAGTAGAACCCACTCGAGCAATTCTTATACCTGGTTTTTATGCAGTAAAAAATTCAGCTTTACAAGCAGGTGCAATTGGTGCAGGTATTTCAGGATCAGGACCCTCAATTTTTGCTTTAAGTAAAGATGAGAAAACGGCTAGACGTGCAGGAGAAAACATGCAAGTAATTTTTAGCGGGTTGGCTATTGGTAGTGAAGTTTATATTTCAAAAGTAAATCCCTTAGGCCCTTTAATTATGGACTAAAAAACATAAAAAAAGAGTTTTTAAGTTTGAATTTTCTATATTTAATAAAATCCTCTCAATAATACAAATCAAAAAATATAGCTTTTTAGTTTTGAAAATATTTTCTTTTCTAAAAGCTTAATTATCAGTATGAAGAATAGAAATATTACTTATTGCCCGTAGCGGTTTTAATCAAAATACTCTCAAGATATTCTATTCTTTTTTCTAAAGAACGATTAGCTTCTATTTTATTCATATCAATAGAATTAATTTGTGATTTCAAATCATTAATTATATTAGATTGAGCTTGAATTTGCTTTTGTTGTTCTTTAATGGCTTCTACTAATAAAGAAACTACATGGCTATACTGAACAGATTTCATTCCTTTTTCATCTGTATCCACTAATTCAGGAACAACACTTTCAACCTCTTGGGCAATAAAACCATATTCAATTCTAGAATTCGGTCTGTTTTTCCTATTATAAGTAACTCCATTTAGTTGCAAAACCTTATTCAAAGCTTGGTCAATTGTATTGATATTTAATTTTAATCTTCTATCTGAAGATTCTGTTAATCCATCAGATTTCATTCTACCAGTTATTTGTAATGCATAATAGGTATTAGAATTATTACTCACGTCACCTAAAATTGACAATTTTTTAGTTGTTTCATCCCAAATTAGTGATGATGATCCGGTTATAACACTGCCTTGCCCAGCCCAATAGGCAACACCAGAAGAAGTAATAGTGTTTGAACCTGATACAAATCCAGAAGTAGTA
>JAAFJZ010000123.1 GCA_013298205.1 Cytophagales bacterium | reverse complement strand
AGATTGCGCTTCTACTACGGCTATAGCAGCCATATTTACGATTTCTCTTACCGAGCTACCCAATTGCAAAATATGAACGGGTTTGTTCATTCCCATCAAAATCGGACCAATCGCTTCTGAATTTCCAATGGTAAGCAAAAGTTTGTAGGCAATATTTCCGGATGCCAAATCTGGGAAAATCATCGTATTTGCACCTTTTTCTGCCAATTCACTAAAAGGATAAATCTCTTGTTGCAATTGGGTATTGAGGGCTACATCGGCTTGAATATCACCTTCTATTAATAAATCAGGATACAAAGCATCGGCTTTTCTTGAGGCTTGCATGGTTTTTTCTGGTACTTCTCCTTTTGATGAACCAAAATTGGAATATGAAAGCACGGCTACTCTCGGTTCTATATCAAAAGATTTAACCTTTCTTCTGGTAAGTCCAATTATATCTACCAACTCATCCACAGTAGGGTTTACATTTACAGTTGTATCAGCAAAAAAGAATGTTCCCTTGCTATTGATTATCACATACATGCCGGCTACTTTTTTCACACCAGGTTCTACACCAATAACATGCAAAGCTGGTAAAATCGTTTTGGCATATTCTTTGGTCAAACCTGAAATCAAGGCATCTGCTTCCCCATTTTCCACCATCATGGCACCAAAATAGTTTTTATCCAGCATCATACTCAATGCTTCGTCCTTGGCTATACCTTTGCGTTTTCTTTTCTCAAATAAAATATTAGCATAAAAACTTAATTTATCTTTATCTAAAGTAGGATCTATAATAGTAGAATTACTTATGTCTATGGCGTATTCTTTAGCTAAAGCATTAATCTCGTCCGCATTACCCAAAAGAATAGGAAAGCCAATGCCTTCATCGCTAAGGGTTTGTGCAGCTTTCAATATTTTGTAATGATTGGCTTCAGTAAAGACTACCTTTTTAGGATTTTGCTTGGCTCTACTCATGATGCTTGAAGTAAGCTTTTGGTCTATGCCAATTCTTTTTTGTAAATCAAGTTCATACGCTGCCCAATCGGTAATTTGAAATTTACTAATTCCAGAATCCATTGCAGCTTTTGCCACAGCAGGTGAAATTTTTGTAATCAACCTTGGATCAAGCGGTTTGGGAATCAAATATTCTCTTCCAAATTTGATTTTTTCATTGCTATAGGCTTTGTTTACAATATCAGGTACGGGTTCTTTGGCTAAAGTAGCTATGGCTTTTACGGCTGCTAATTTCATTTCTTCATTTATTTCTGAAGCCCTTACATCTATCGCACCCCGGAAAATATATGGGAAGCCCAATACATTATTCACCTGATTAGGGTAATCTGAACGACCTGTTGCCAAAAGAATATCTTCACGGGCTTCTTTTGCCAATTCATAAGAAATCTTAGGATCAGGATTTGCCAAGGCGAATACAATCGGATCGTTTGCCATGGTTTTCACCATTTCTTTTGTCAAAATATTAGCTACCGAAAGGCCCACAAAAACATCAGCTCCTACCAAAGCTTCCGCCAGATTATTTACTGGTCTATCTGTGGCAAAAGGGATATGATGTGAATTGATTTTGGGTCTATCTTTTTTGATGATGCCATCTTTATCGCTCATAATCACGTTTTTATGCAATGCACCTAGGGCAATATAGAGATTTACACAAGCCATAGCTGCAGCACCTGCTCCGCTAAAAACAATTTTTACCTCTTCAATTTTTTTATTGCAAATTTCCAAGGCATTAAGCAAAGCTGCACTTGAAATAATAGCTGTGCCATGCTGATCATCGTGCATCACAGGGATATTCATTTGCTTTCTAAGCTCAGTTTCTATATAAAAACATTCAGGAGCTTTGATGTCCTCCAAATTTATTCCCCCAAAAGTAGGTTCTAAAGATTTTACAATTTTCACAAACTCCTCTGGGTCGGTACAATCTATTTCAATATCAAAAACATCTATGCCAGCAAATTTTTTAAACAAGACTCCCTTGCCTTCCATTACAGGTTTTGATGCCTCTGGCCCAATATTCCCTAAGCCTAAAACGGCAGTTCCATTAGAAATTACAGCTACTAAATTACCTTTGGCTGTGTATTCATACACCTTTTCTTTGTTAGCATAAATTTCCATACAAGGTACAGCTACCCCAGGCGAATACGCCAAAGCCAAATCGGTCTGGGTACTCAATGGTTTGGTGGGTGTAACCTCTATTTTGCCAGGTTTACCTGAACTGTGGTAACGAAGTGCATCTTCATCACGAATTTTTACTGCCATAATTTTAATATTTTGTTCAATCTTGATAAAAAAAAAATTGTAATCCTAACTAAAATAAACTCTTTTTATATTTATTTGCACAAAATGCCTATATTTACCCTTGAATACGACAATAAGACCATGTTAGCAGAAAAAATAGACAAAGCACTTGATTCCATCCGACCTTATTTACAAGCAGATGGAGGGAATGTAAAACTTTTGGAGGTAACAAAAGAAATGATAGCTAGAGTAGAATTTTTAGGCTCATGCGGAACATGCAAAATGAGTACCATGACTTTTAAAGCGGGTGTAGAAGAAGCTATAAAAAGAGAAGTACCTGAGATTTTAGGTGTTGAAGCCGTAAATCTTACTTCGGTAGATGATGCAAATGGAACTTATCCTTTTAGTTAAAAGAATTTCTAAATCTTACACTGATTTATTAATTCGAACATCAACATTCATTAATTTATATTTCCTCAATCATTGATTTTGTTTGAGACTTAAAATTTATTCCATTGAGCAATACGATTTATTTCACACCAGGTCCAGCACAGTTATACCCAACTGTGGCTTCACATATTAATAATGCTTTATTGGAAGACATTGCTTCTATTTCCCACAGAAGCAAGAAATTCCACGAAATTTATAGACATACCGACAGCCAATTGAGAGAATTACTCGGTTTACCAGCCGATTTCTTTATCAGCTTTACAGGTTCTGCCACCGAAATTTGGGAAAGAGCATTACAAAGTTTGGTCATAGAGCATTCCTACCATTTGGTAAATGGGTCATTTTCTAAAAAATTTCACAGCTTTGCTAAAGAATTAGGTAAAAAACCACAAAAGCTAGAAGCTGAATTTGGCAAAGGATTTTTTCATGATGATGTAAAAATTGGCAATGAAATTGAATTGGTTTGCGCTACTGCCAATGAAACAAGTGCTGGCGTTTATACACAAGAAAGCACTTTAGTAGAAATAAAACGCAAAAATACAGATGCTTTATTGATAGTAGATGCGGTTTCTGCTGTCCCTTTTTCTGATTTTGATTGGGATAGTATAGATTCTATTCTTTTTTCTGTGCAAAAAGCTTTTGGATTACCCGCAGGACTTGGGGTTTGGGTTTATAACCAAAAATGCTTACAAAAAGCCGATAAAGTAATCAAAGAAGGATGTAATACAGGTACTTATCATAGCTTATTATCATTATATGAAAATACTTTAAAATACGAAACTCCCGAAACACCTAATGTTTTGGGCATATATTTATTAGGAAAAGTAGCTGAGGATATGAATAAAATTGGCAAAAAAAATCTTAGAAGCCAAACCCTCGAAAAAGCCAAGATGATGTATCAGTTTTTAGAAAAAAATGATTCTTACTCAGCTTTTGTAAAAGAACCTTTACATCAATCTCCTACAGTAATAGTAGCCAATACAAGCAAATCGAGCAAAGATGTTATTGCCAAAGTGATAGCCAATTGCGAATTGCCAATTTCCCTTGCCATAGCATTTCTCATTTTGAACAATTAATTAAAGCATTAGCCGAATGAAATTAAAAGTTGGAGACTTATTTGAAATTTCATTTCGTTTTAGCCAAGACGAGGTAATTGCTTTTGCAAAACTTACTGGAGATGCCAATCCCATTCACCTAGACCCAGTTTTTGCAGCCCAAACTCCATTTAAAAAGCCTATTATTCATGGTATGCTTTCAGCTACTATCTTCTCAAAGATTTTGGGTATGGATTTTCCAGGTAATGGAAGCATTTATTTAAAGCAAAATCTTGAATTCTTACGCCCTATGTATGTAGAGCAAGAATATATAGCCAAAGTAAATATTGTTTCTATTGATACAAACAAACAAAGAGCCATTTTGAGTACCCAAATTTTGGATCTACAAACTCAAAAAACTACCATCAAAGGGGAAGCGGAAGTAGCCAATAAAGAGTTGTTTATTTAGATACAATTCATTTAACAAAATGTAATTTTTTTATTTTGCATTTCATAACTCTTCTTATCAAAGCATCAAAAACTTAATACTTTGATTTTCAAAATCATTTTATTGTGCATTTTTACTCTTTTTGTTAAACAAAATATATAGAATAGGTAATACAATTAAAGTAAGTATCGTAGCTGTGAATAAACCTCCAATCACAACTGTAGCTAAAGGTTTTTGAACCTCTGCTCCGACACTAGACGAGAGAGCCATGGGTAAAAATCCTAATGCTGCAACCATAGAAGTCATTAAAACAGGCCTAAATTTCTCTCCTAAACCTTGTAAAACAGATTCTTCTAATGGTTTTTCATTTTTATTTTTCAAGAAATTAAAATGACTTACCAATAAAATTCCATTCAAAACAGCAATTCCAAACAAAGCAATAAAACCTACTCCAGCAGAAATACTAAAATTCATATCCCTTAGTGCCAAAGAAAATACACCTCCCATAGCCGAAAGAGGGACGACTGTAAAAATCAACAAACTATCTTTTACAGAACCAAAAGTAGCAAATAACAACCCAAAAATAATCAATAAAGCTATGGGTAAAACAATGGCTAAGCGAGATTTTGCTTGGTTCATATTTTCAAAAGAACCACCAAAATCAACTGTATAACCTTTGGGAATACTAACTTTTTCTTTGATTTTAATCATGCATTCAGAAACTACAGATTGCAAATCTCTGCCTCTTACATTAAAACCTATGTTTACTTTTCTTTTCAAATTTTCATGATCAATTTGTGTGGGTCCTACACTCTCTTTTATTTCTGAAAGTTCTTTTAAAGGAATAGGATTTTGGTTTTTATCACTTACAAGCAAATTACCAATAGACTCTGATTTATCTCTATCTTCTTTAGAAAGTCGAATTGTCAAATCAAATCGCTTATCGTTTTCATATACAGTACCTGTTGTAACACCTGCATAAGCACTTTGGATGGCTCTATTAATTTGATCTACTTTCACGCCATAATTAGACATATATTGACGGTCATATTTGATATCAATTTGAGGTAAACCAAATATTTTAGTATCAACTACATCTGCAGCTCCTTTTACACTTTTTATAATCGTTTTAATTTGCTTAGCCTTTAAAGCCAATGTATCCAAGTCTTTTCCAAATATTTTAACAACAACATCTGTTTTAGCACCACTCATCATTTCATTTACTCGGTTTTCGATAGGTTGCTGAATAGAAATAACTATACCAGGGAAATCTTCCATAACTTTTGCAATTAACAAAGAGAGTTCTTGTTGATTTTTGGCTTTTTTCCAAGTACTTTTATCAGAAAGTACAATTACAATCTCTTGTGCTTCAAGAGGTTTGGGATCTACTGGAACTTCAGCTGTACCAATTTTAGAAACCATTCTTATCATTTCATCGGGAAATTCTTTTTTTAATCTAACTTGAATTCTATTACTTAAATTAATAGATTCGGTAAGTGAAGAACCTACAGGAAGCATAATTTCTATGTTGTAATCACCTTCAGAAAGTTTAGGTATAAACTCCCCTCCTATTTTAGTAAAAGTATATGAGCCCGAAATAAGAACAAAAAAAGCTAGGGTAATGGCTATGGTTTTTTTATTCATAAACCATTTTATAAGTGGAGCATACCCTTTGTATAAAAACTGAACTATTACTTCTGAAGGACCATGATGTTCTAAAGATTTGGGTGGTTTGATAATCCAAGCACTCATCATTGGTACATATGTAATTGCTAAAAACAATGCGCCCAAAATTGCAAAACTAACCGTTTGTGCCATGGGTATAAACATTTTTCCTTCTATTCCTTCTAATGCCAATATGGGAACATAAACTACCAAAATAATTAATCCTCCATAAACAACAGATTGTTTTACATCACTAGCCGCATCAATTACAGCATCTTGCCTTTCAAGATAGCTCATTTCTGTTCCACTTGCTTTTTTAACCATAGCAAGTCCTAAAAATAAAACTACAGATTCTACAATTATAATTGCTGGATCTACTAAAAGCCCAAAATCTATAGCTCCCAAACTCATTAAATTTCCTACAACACCCAAATATTTCATCATTCCAAAAGCAAAGAGCATTGATAAAGGAATCACAGAAGCTGCCAAAATACTTGCTCTCCAATTACCAAGAAAAACAATGATAACCAAAACCACAATTAAAGCTCCTTCAATTAGATTTTTGGCAACTGTGCCTATAGCTTGGGAAACTATTTTTTCTCTATCATAAAAAGCAACAATCTCAAGACCTTCAGGCAATGTTTTTTGAATTTCGGCTATTTTAACTTTTAGTCTTTTAATTAAGGCTTGACCATTTTCACCTTTCATCATCATAATCACTCCTCCTACTACTTCACCATTTCCATCCATAGTCATAGCTCCATAACGAATGGAATTTCCAAAGTCTACGTCTGCTACATCCTTAACCAAAACAGGCACATTAACATTGTTTTTTATTACTGTATTGCCTATTTCTTCGATTGTTGAAGCCAAACCTACACCTCTAATCGTATATGCTTTTCCATTTTTTTCTATATAAGCACCACCCGTATTGGCATTTCCTTTACTTAAAGCATCATATAAATCATCAATTGTAACCCCTAAAGAGCGCATTCTTTCCGAGCGAATAGATGCTCTATATTCTTTTTTATACCCACCAAAACTACTTACTTCCGCTATTCCTGGAGTGCCGAGCAATTGTCTTCTAACTACCCAATCTTGTAAGGTACGAATTTCAGGCAGTGAATATGAATTATCTTTAGGATTTTTATGTCTTATTACGTATTGATAAACTTCGCCTAAGCCGGTTGAAACTGGGCCCATAACTGGTTTTCCTAATTCTTCTGGAATCTCATTTTCCACGTTTTTCAATCTTTCAAAAACTTGTTGTCTAGCCCAATAAATGTCGGTTTCATCTTTAAAAACCATTTTAACAACAGAAAGTCCAAATTTTGAAATCGAACGCATTTCAACCAAATTGGGTATGTTCGACATCTCCATTTCTATTGGTGCAGTGATAAACCGCTCAATTTCCAATGGTGCTAAGCTGGGACTATTTGTAATTACATCTATTTGAATACCGGTAACATCTGGAACAGCATCTATAGGAAGTTTGGACAAT
>JAAFJZ010000122.1 GCA_013298205.1 Cytophagales bacterium | reverse complement strand
CTGCTTTTGGCAAATCTCCAGATTTGATTAATGCAGATGCTAGCAAACTCAAATCTTTAGCATAGTCTAAATTGTCATCTCCTTTGAATTTTTTTACATAGTTTGATGCATCTTGAATATATTTTACTGCTAAATCATATTTTTCAGTTTGTTCATAGTAACTAGAAATTTGTTGTAAATAAGCGTCATGCTCTTGACCTTGAGGCGATAATTGTTTGCTCAAAATCATATTAAAACTTTCTTCATGAACATTTTTAACTATACCCAAATTATTTGTATAATTTAATAAGTAGTTAGCCCATTGCATTTTATATTTATGATATGCTGGTGAATTTGAGCCCAAGAGACTAGATTGTATGGCTAAAAGTTTAGTTAAACTATCGCCAGCAACTTCATAATTTGATTTTCTGAGAGATAAATCTATTTTCTTTTGTAATAAAAAAGACCTTAATCTATGTTCATTTGGAATTTCTTTTTTGGTTTTATAAACTTGGTTTAACTTTTTTTCAGATTTATTATATTTTGAAGTTAAATATAATTGTTCTACCTCAATCAATTTGTATCTTAAATAAGGCAAGCTATTTCTTCCATTGTCTCTACGAATGGCTCTATCAAACTTTACAATTGCTTTATTTGATTCATGTTTTTTATTCAATTTGAAATTCATCAAACAAGCTTTTTCCAAAGCCTCTGTACCTGTTTTTTCTAATGGTTTGTATTTGGTATATTTATTTACCTTTTCGTACGTTTTTAGGGCATTTTTATCATCTTTTTTCTTATCATAGAGTTGAGCCAAAATAAAAAGATAGTCCCTATAAGCAAGATCTCTTTTTCTTAAATTGTTTTTAATCCAAGGTTCGTTTAGTTTTAGTGAAGAATCTGTTTTGAAATAATCACCCATTTTGAGTGAAGTTTGAGCTTCAAGATTTAAATTGTTTGCATAATTTTTGCGAAATTGATACAAATCTTTTTTTGCTTTTTTGCCTTTTATTTTCTTCGTGGCATCTATGTCTGTTTTTAAATCCTTTTTGAATTGTGCTACCAAAGGAAAAACTTCATTATAATAACCTTGTTCAGAAAGAATTTGGGCATATTGAAAATTAAGCTTTTTAGAATAAATTGTGTTTTGTGAAGAAATATTTCTTCCTAAATCATTGTATGTTAATGATTTGGTAAAATTACCTGAATTAAAATATACTTGAGCTATTTCAAAATATAGTTCTTGTGCTTTTGCAACTGAATCTTTAGAAAATATAAGCAATAATGAATCGGCTATGCCAAGATATTGATTCATTTTTTTGTATTCAGATATTGCTTCTGCTGCTTTTGCAGCTTTTAAGTTGGTTTTGGTTAAATAAAAAATATTTACATTATTTTTTTGTAAAGCTATTAATTTATCTGCTTTTTTAAGAGAGCCTTTAAATGCAGTATTTTCAAAACGCCAATCTATTTTTTTGTATTCTTTTTCTATATTTTTTTGAGCAAAAGAAGAAACGATTCCTAAAAATATTCCAATGTGTACAAGTAAAAGTTTCATAGTTTATAAATATTTGTTCAATATTACAATTTTTTAATTCAAAGTAGAAATAACATATAAGAATATGCAATTTGTAAAAAAAAAATTATATCCAAATGAAAATTATTACTTATAATCTAAATGGGGTTCGTTCTGCCATTAAAAAAGGTTTAATAGAATGGATAAAAGCTGTAGATGCTGATATTTATTGTTTTCAAGAAATAAAATGTGCCAAGGAAGATTTACCAATTCTACTTTTTGATAACATAGGATACGGATCGGTTTGGCTTCCAGCAGAAAAAAAAGGCTACAGTGGCACTGGAATTTTATTTAAAAAAAAACCTGTTTCTATTACTTATGGATGTGGTGAAGATTGCTACGATCGAGAAGGTAGAGTGCTAATTATAGATACAGAAGATTTAAGAATTTTAAATACCTATATGCCAAGTGGCTCTAGTGGTGAAGAAAGACAGAAATTTAAGTTTGAATGGCTGGACTTTTTTATGCCATATATTACTCAAATGCGTGAAGAGCACCCGAATTTATTAGTTTGCGGTGATTTTAATATTTGCCATCAAGCTATTGATATCCACAATCCGAAATCAAATGCTCAAAGCTCAGGTTTTCTGCCTGAGGAAAGAGATTGGATGGAAAAATACTTTCAGTCAGGATTTATTGATACTTTTCGCTATCTCAATTCTGACCCACATTTTTACACTTGGTGGAGTAACAGAATGGGAGCAAGGGATAAAAATTTGGGTTGGAGAATTGATTACCAAACGATTAGCGCTAATTTGCTTCCCAAACTTAATCGATCAATTATTTTAAACGAAGCCAAACACTCAGATCATTGCCCAGTATTGGTAGAATTAAATATATGAAAACAACCTTTTATAAGATTAAATTAAATTATTTTTTTACAATACAAGTTACCTAAATTGCAGTTTTAAACTCAAAAACAAAAATATATAGTTACACAATTAATTCAAAATGAGAAATTTTAAAAGCATTGATAGAATGGTTTTTGGCAGAGGTACAGTTGCAAAAATATCTGAAATCATTACCAAACAAAAAAGCAAAGAAAATGATTTTGCTGTTTATTTAATAGACGATTTTTTTGAAAATAAAAATCTAGTTTCTACTCTAAATGTGGAAGGCAAAGATAAGTACATTTTTATAAGCACTATTGATGAACCTACTACAGAATTAATAGATCAGCTTACTTTAAAAATCCGTTCTTATTATGGTTTTTTGCCTGTTGCTTTAGTAGGAGTAGGGGGAGGTTCGGTGATGGATGTATGTAAAGCAACAAGTTTGATGCTTACAAATGAAGGCAAAGCTCATGAATATCAAGGTCTAGATTTAATTAGAAATAAAGGTGTTTATAGCATTGTCGTTCCTACTATTTCAGGAACAGGAGCAGAAGTTTCTATGACCGCAGTACTTACTGGGCCAACCAAAAAGTTGGGAATAAAATGTGATTTTACTGTACCGGATCAAGTTATTTTAGATGCAAATTTGATAGATGATGTGCCTAATCCTCAAAGATTTTATACTGGAATGGATTGTTATATACATGGAGTAGAGGCTCTTACAGGTACTTGGCGTAACCCCATGGGAGATTCTTTTGGTGAAAAATCTTTAGAACTTTGTAAAGAAGTGTTTCTAAATAAAAATATTTCGAGAGCGGATGCAGATGAAAAGTTGATGGTTGCTTCATACATGGGGGGCTTGAGTCTTACATATTCACAAGTGGGCGTTTGTCATGCGCTTTCGTATGGACTTTCTTATGTTTTGCATTTACACCATGGTATAGCCAACTGCATAGCTTTCAATTATTTACAAAAGTATTACCCTTGGGGAGTAGAAGAGTTTCACCAAATGTTAGATATTCATAATATTGTTTTACCAAAAGATGTTTGCAAAAATTTGTCTGATTCAGAAATTAATTTGATGGTAGAAACGGCTTATGCACTTGACCATATGTGGGACCATGCTTTTGGAAAAGATTGGAAAACCAAAATTTCAAAACAAGAAATTAAAGAATTGTATTTGAAAATGTAATGTTTAAGGAGTCTTTTTTTATTTTTTTTGACTTGTTTCTACATCTAAAACCTTTTTGTTTAAAATAAATAATTCCTAGTATTTTTTTATTAATTTCGTAAATTGTTTGTAATTCTTATTCAGTGATTTTTTTTTAAAAATTTAAGATTTTCATTTCATTAAACTCTTTATATTAGAATTAATCATGTTTAATTCACTTAAAATTTATCACATTAAAACAGATTTGCTTGGGAATTACACCTATGTAAATAATTATTTTAAAAAGCAATTTGATAAAATCCATACTTCATATATTGGGCAAAGTGTAGAAAATAGCATTTTGCCCCAAGATTTGGAAATATCCCGAAAAGCTGTCGAAAATTTACTTTACGGCAAGTCAGAAATTGAGGGAATAGAGCTTAGAAAGCCTGATTCAGATGGAGGGTTTTTCTGGACTTATTGGGAGTTTACGGTAGATTTTGACTTAAATAAGCTACCAATTGGTATTAATTGTATTGGTTTTGATTTAACCCATTCAAAAATACAGCAAATAGTAAACCAAGATTTGTTAAATCTACTTAATAAATCCCAACAAATATCTGCTACTGCTACTTTTATGTATAACACAAAAACTAAAAATTTAAGTTGCAGTAATCAAATTTATACAATTTTTGGATTAGACAAATCTACTTTAAATGTTTACCAATCATGCTTAGAAAAAGTTCATAAAGATGATTTAGAAAATGCTCTTTCAGGTGTTGAAGAAATTTTGAAAAGTAAAAATGATGTATTTCGCACTTTTAGGATATATGACATTGCTTTTCCGGATGGAATTAAATATTTAGAGACGGTTTTTAGTCATTACAAGAACTCATTTACCAAAGTAGATTATATTATTGGTTCTATTTTAGATATTTCAAAGCTACGAAAACGAGAACACAATTTATCTAACTTTATTAACCACTTAAACTCCATTTTAGATAATGATAAAAAAGGCATTATTGTGATTAATAGATATTTTAAGATCGTTTCTTACAACTTGACAGCAATAAACGCAACAGAATTTTTAGGTGGAATTTTACAATTGGGGCGTTATATTCTCGATTACATTCCTGAAGAATTTAAAGAAAAACTAACAAACTATTATAAACGAGTCTTTCAAGGTGAAAGGATTTCTGTGCCTGAAGAAATTCATTATCCATCAGGACATTTCTTATCTGAAATAGAATATTATCCGATATTTAATAATGATAATCTTGTTGATTTTATGGTAATTAACTGTAAGATTAATTACCCTGATTCGAGAAGTTTACTTAAAAATACCACCAAACTTAGCCTTGCAGAATCCATAATAAATTACCAAGAGTTAGAAAAAGATCGCATTGCATCCGATTTACATGATAGCGTTAATCAAATTTTGTGTGCAACCAAGGTTCATCTTTCCAATTTGCCTCCTTCGGGTGCCAAAAAAAGTAGCATAGAATTAATAGACCATGCTTTGGCAGAAATTAATCAAATTGTTCATAATTCTAGTAAATTTCTAATTCAAAATTCTTCCTTTCAAGAATCACTTGAAGAATATTTGGATTTAGCACTTTCTCATACTTTAATTAAACATGACTTAATTTATTTATCAAATAGCCATGAAAAAACAATTGAAAAAGTAAAGTTACCACTTTTTAGGGTGATTCAAGAAATTATACAAAATGTGATCAAACACTCAAATGCAAGGTTAGTAAGGCTTAAAATAAAAGTTCGCCCTAGTTATATAATTATAGCTACCAGCGATAATGGTAAAGGTTTTGGTTATGACACCATAAAGAAAGGTTTGGGAATGGAAAATATTTTGAATCGAATAGCCTATTTATCAGGTGAAATTAAATTGATTTCTAAAGTCGAAAAAGGTACAATATACATTATCAAAATACCTATTGTAAATGAATAAAATTAGTGTTTTTATAGTAGAAGATCACAAATTGCTAAGAGATGCATGGCGAGAGGTTTTTAAAACCCAAGACGATATTTTAGTAATAGGCGAAGCGGATAATATTACACAAGCATACCAAGAAATAGAGCTATTAAAACCCCAAGTAGTACTAATAGACATAAACCTTAAAGGCGAATCTGGTTCTGAGCTCATCAAAATGCTTAAGAAATCGGTTCCATATATTAAGCTTATAGTCGTTTCGCTTCATGCAGAATATGTGATTGTGAAAAAAATGTTTGCCTATGGCATAAATGCTTATGTTACCAAATACGCTGACAGTAATAACTTGTTTGAGGCGATTCGTAAAGTAATGTTAGGAGAAATATACCTTTCAAGCGATTTACAAGATTTGTTTATGAGCCGAGGTATGAAAAATGATCAAGAAATAGATATTACTTACAAAGAGATAGAAATAATTAAATTAATTTGTGAAGGCAAAAGCAACAAAGAAATGGCAAAAGATTTAAGTGTAAGCTTAAAGACGATTGAAGGGCACAAAACGAATATTTTCAAAAAACTTCAAATTCATTCCTTAGCAGGGATTGTTAAATACGCCCAAGAAAAGGGTATTTATAATCGTTAGTCAGTTTTTTTTTCTTGATTAACATCTATTTTCAACTCATTTAGATAACAAATCATTTTTTTAAGATAATATTTTCAAAAATACCTAAAAATATAATTTTTTCAATATTTCATTTCACTTACTATTATATTTTATTAAAAAAGTACAACGATTTAGAATAAATTTTTATATTTTTACATTCTCATCAAATTGTATTATAATAATAATTTATGCAAAAAATACAAGTATTTCATGGTATTATTTTTATAAACTTTACACCGCCCGTATATTTGCATCATAATTAAATTATATGAAATTATGAAAAAGCTAACAGTAATCCCAATTGTACTATTAATGACTTCTGCTTGTTCAGAAAAATTTACTTCTTTCAAATCAGAGAGAATAGAAAGTACAAAAAGTATTTCATCCAACAAACAAGTAGTGTTAACTGCTGATTCTAATAGGAAAACTTACACACAACCCAAACAAACTGTAAAAAGTCTTCCAGAAAGCAGTACTGCCGAATTTAACAGTATGATTTTCCGTACACCATTTTAAAATTAAAATGTAATGGATAAGTTGAATTCAAATGTAAGAAGGGGTTGCCCCAATGGTGGCAACCCCTATTTTTTTTAATACAAATTCAAGAAAATAATTTTTTAATTTCTTAAATTCAAACTAGCCTAAAGAGTTTGAAATAAAAACTAAAATTCAAATTTATTGAACAGCTTTGTCTCTTTTGCCATTCAAAACAATAACAGCCAAAACACCCAAAATTCCTCCCAATAAAGTGTGCAGTTGAATCACTTCACCTAAAAATAACCAAGAAGTAACTACTGCAGAAAGTGGGACTATAAAAATAAAACTACTCGCTCGTTCTGCTCCAATTTTAGTCGTAGCCATAAAATACACTGATGTAGCCAAGGAAGTACCGATTATTGAAGTAAAGAAAATTAATAACCAAAAGTCGGAATCAGACTCTAACCATATTTTCAACATTTGCTTTGAATCTGTATATGGCAATAAAATTAAGACGGTTATGACATACATCCAGAAACTAAACCCAATTGAATTTCCAAATTGAGAAGCTTTAGAACTAAATTTGCTCATTACAGCCCATAAAAAAGAAGCCAATAGAAAATATAGATTCCCACTTCCAAAAATCTTTTCAGTGTTTTGCCATAATTGTAAAAGAATTATTCCAGCAAGTATACCTAAAAATAACCCAAAAGATTCTGATCGATTGGGCATTCTACGGTTTAAAATCAAACCTA
>JAAFJZ010000121.1:4750-7390 GCA_013298205.1 Cytophagales bacterium | reverse complement strand
TTTGCTAAATACTTAATTGATGAAAATGGAAAATTTTTAAAGTTTTTTTCTTCATCTACCTTGCCTATGAGCGAAGAAATAACTTCTTATTTGAAATAAATTTAAATTCAAAATATTGGTTTTATAAAAAAATCAAATAATATTCAAATTACAATAAAAGAGCCTAATAAATTTTAAAATTTATTAGGCTCTTTTATTAACCTACAAAACCATTATCAATATCTAAAGAAGCTTGTAAAGCTAAAATTTTAAAAGATTTTCGTTTATTCAAATAATTAGATTTTTTAAAATGTTCTTTTTCTTAAATATGTAAAACTTGACTAAAGTCTAAACTTGAACTCCATTTTCTCTAAGCGCATCATTTAGAGATGTTTTTAGGTCAGTACTTGGTTTTCTTTTGCCAATAATGAGGCAGCAAGGTACATTAAAATCTCCTGCTGGGTATTTTTTGGTGTAACTTCCTGGAATTACTACTGATCTTTCTGGCACAATTCCTTTGTATTCAATAGGTTTATCTTGGGTTACATCAATTATTTTTGAGCTACCTGTTATTACAACATTTGCACCTAAAACCGCTTCTTTACCTACTTTTGCTCCTTCTACAACAATGCATCTTGAACCAATAAATGCTCCATCTTCAATGATTACGGGTGCTGCTTGAACGGGTTCTAACACTCCACCAATTCCCACACCCCCACTTAAATGCACATTTTTACCTATTTGCGCACAACTTCCTACAGTAGCCCAAGTATCTACCATGGTGTTTTCATCTACATACGCACCGATGTTTACATACGATGGCATCATAATCACGCCTTTGGCTAAAAATGCGCCATATCTTGCACTTGCGCCTGGAACTACACGCACGCCTAAACTTGCATAATCTGTTTTCAAGCGCATTTTATCATGAAATTCAAAAGGTGAGCAATCTATAGTTTCCATTTTTCGGATAGGAAAATACATAATAACTGCTTTTTTTACCCAATCATTTACTATCCATTCGCCTAAAGCGTTAGGCTGAGCTACCCTTAATCTGCCTTTATCCAAATCCTCAATAATCTGCTCAATTGCTAAAATTGTATCCGTTTTTTGTAATAAAGTTCTATCATCCCAAGCACTTTCTATTATTTTTTTGATTTCCATTTTATAGTGTATATTTTTAGTTTTTAACTACTTTAATTCAAGCAAAACTAAGAAAAAAAAATGTAATTAAAATTTAAGTCTAAAAAGCAAGGCATATTCATTTACTATTTGAATCTATGATTAAAAAAACAATAAACTAAATTGAATTGAAGATAAAAAAACAAGTCTAATTACTCCTCAAATCCACTGGTACTACAGAAGATATTCCTTTTTGAAGCATCGTAATTCCATACATAATGTCTGCTGCCTCCATCGTTTTTTTGTTGTGGGTAACGATGATAAACTGTGAATTGGCTGAAAACTTCCTGATAATTTGGTTAAACTTATCAATATTGGTATCATCTAATGGCGCATCAACCTCATCAAAAATACAAAATGGAGCAGGTTTGAGTAAGTAAATCGCAAAAAGCAAAGAAATAGCAGTTAATGTTTTTTCGCCTCCCGAAAGCTGGGCTATAGTAAGTGGTTTTTTTCCTTTAGGTTTGGCTATGATTTCGATGGCTGATTCAGTAGGATTACTTTCATCTACAAGTTTCAAATCGCAGGTATCATTTTCGGTAAACAATGAACGAAAAACCAAAATGAAATTTTCTCTTATTTGAGCAAACGCAATTAAAAAATCGTCTTTGGCTTGGCTGTCTATTTCGGATATCGTACTTAAAAGAGATTTTTTGGCTTCGTTTAAATCATTTTTTTGTGTAGTGATAAAAATATGCCTTTCACTTACTTCTGTGTATGCTTCCATAGCCAGCGGATTAATAGGCCCCATTTTCTCTATTGCATTTTTTGCGGAGTTTAGCTTATTTTGGACATCTTCACTTTCTGTTATCGTATAGTTTTTTTCAGCAATCGTAGCCAAATCTAGCTCTACCTGAAACTCTACCTGGATTCTTTCTTTGGCGGAAGCAAGTTGAAGTTTGTATTGTGAAAGACTTTCAGCCAAGGTTTGTAAAGTTTGGTCTGCTAATTCTTTTTTTCTAAACGACAGCTTTAAGGCATTTTCGAGTGCTGTGATGTCGCCACGGGTTTGGTAATATTCATTTTCAACCTCACGCACCGCAGTTTCGATATTTTTTTTCTCTTCGTACATTCCAGCCAGTTCTTCATCTTTAAATTCAGGTGAAGAGGCGAGCAAGGATATTTCATTTTCAAGCTGACTAAGTTCTGCCGTATTTTTTTCTATTCTTTGCTTGCTAGATTCGTAGCTATTGGTCTTGTAGCCAATCTCTTGCTCTATAGATTTTATTTTATTATTTTCTTGAATGTACTCAATATTTATCGCATTAAAAGCTTGGTTTTTTTTCTGCAATTGTTGTTGGGATTGATTAAAATCAGAATCAGTGGCTTGGTTATTCTTTTCAGCTTTGGCAAACTCGATTTGAAAATTCAAAAGCGCAGGCTTGCCCTCTTCTATCTCTTTCTTGAGCAGCTCAATTTTTTCCTGAATTTTCTCTTTTTTCTCAGAAGAAGAAATAAGCAAATTTTGCAATTGCTCTT
>JAAFJZ010000121.1:0-4740 GCA_013298205.1 Cytophagales bacterium | reverse complement strand
TTGCTCTTCCCTGGTTTGGTAAGAAACCAAATCTCTAGCGATAAAGTTAATCTGTTTTTGAAGTTCGTCTATTTCATTGCTGGGGTCTTTTTTCTTGCTTTCTGCAATATCGTTTTTGGTAATTTGCAGTGTTTTTTGAATCTCAGCTAAATCTTTTGACAAAGCTTCTATCTCCTTTTCTAATTTTTGTAAAGCTTTAATTCTGCCTATCTGTTTCCCTTCAAAAAGACCTATTGAACCTCCAGAAATAGAGAATTTACGCTTAATAATTTTGCCCGAAAGAGACAAAAAATGAGAATGATCATCTTTAGGAAAATCTTCATTATCGTCTAAAATAAAATAGACATCATCAAACAAAAACATGACCAATTTGGCATATTTGGGGTCATATTCGAGTATATCGGTAACTTTTACCCAATTGTATTGGTGGAAAATTTTGGGTGGTGTGGGCGTAAAATTATCAAATGAAGACATGACAAAAAAATTGGCCTTTCCTTTGTTATTTTTACTTAAAAGCTCCACACTTTGAATGGCTTGGTCAAAATTTTCTACAACAAAATAACTAGTAAAATTTTCTAAATAGGCTTCTATTGGCGTTCTGTATTTTTCATCGCAACCTATAATATCTGATACTAATAATGCTTTTTGAACCAATGAAGATTGTTTTTTCAAGTATTTTACCGCCTCAGGGTAGCCTTCCAAATTATCTAAAAAAGATTTAGTTAGGTTAAATTCATTCCTTTTGGAATCTAATAAACGTGATACTTTACTCGATTTTTCTCTCAAATCGTTGAGCAATTTCTCTTTTGTGGTTTGGTTTTCTTGAAGCTGATTTTTTATTAAAATATATTGATTCAATTCCAACTTTTTGGCTTCCATTGCAAGGCTAAGTGATTGAATCTTTTCAGCAAATTCACTTAAACTAGAGCTGCTATTTTGAGAATCTTGAGAAAAATTATCTACATCTTTACTTAAAGTACTGAATTGTATTTCATTGATTTCTAATGCTTTAGAAGTATTAAAAATCTTTTTTTGAATTTCTTGTAATACGGAATTATTGTTTTTGGCTTGGTCTTGAATTGTGGAAAAATGCTTTTTCTCTTCTTCCAAATCACTTGCTGCTTCTGCAAGTTTTTCTATGGTTTTGTTGAATATTATTTTTTGTTGATTAAGCTCTTCTTGCAAACTTTTTAAAGAAAACTCTGCCCTTTCATTGCTTTTTCTGTCTTGGTCATTTTGTTGGTTTAGGTTATTTTTCTTCTCAGAAAGGTATTCTAAACGTTGATTTTTAATCTTTTTTTCATTTTCATATTTTGTAATATCCGCTACCGCTAGGTTTAGTGCTTTTTGACGAGAGGCAAGCAACTTTTCTTGGTTGGTAATTTTAAATTTCAACTTCTCTATTTCCGCTTCCGCTACCTGAATTTCTTTTGAAATTTGGGTTTTAACAATTATCTCGTTTTGATTTTGAAGTTCGATTTCTTTTGAAGAATCGAGGTATTTTTTAACATTGTTTTCTGCACAAATCAAGCTATATTTCTTGTATTCCTCTTTAATTTGAAAATATTTTTCTGTGAGTTTTGCCTGTCTTTCGAGGCTTTTCATATTTTTTTCAATCTCAAAAAGTAGGTCATCTACCCTTTCCAAATCGGCTTGGGTATCTTCCATTTTTTTGAGTGCTTGTTTTTTACGAATTTTAAATTTCGATATGCCAGCAGCTTCCTGAAAAAGTTCTATTCTCGAATTGTCTTTGTTATTAAGGATTTGTTCCACCATTTTGAGCTCAATGATGGCGTAGCTATCATGCCCAATGCCTGTATTTAAAAATAAATCTGTGATGTCTTTCAGTCTGCAAGCCACTCCATTGAGCAAATACTCGCTCTCACCCGTACGGTAATACCTTCTGGTAATAGCTACCTCTGCATACGCTGTAGGAAGCAGATTTTTGGTGTTTTCAAAAACCAAACTTACTTCTGCCATTTGCAAGGCTTTTCTATCAGATGAGCCATTAAAAATAACATTTTCCATTTTATCAGAGCGCAAAGCACTGGTCTTTTGCTCACCCAAAACCCAACGAATGGCATCAACAATATTTGATTTCCCACATCCATTTGGCCCTACGACACCTGTTATGCCATTGCCAAAAGTAAGCTCTACCTTCTCTCCAAAGCTTTTAAAGCCTTTTATTTGCAATTTTGTGATTCTCAATGTCGTATGTAGTTATATCGTATTCTCAATAGAATTTTATTTCTTATTGAGAATAAAACTTGTGGTAGTTATCGTATTGCTTTGGTTCAAAGCTCGGTCGTAAACAAATAAAGTGAAAATGGCTTGTGTATTTGGAGCAAAAAAATCGTGCGGAAAAGCAGGAGCAACAAAACTTAAAAAACCTTCTATAGGTGAAGATTTAGTGCTTAGTCTGGAGAATCTTCCTTCTAAATTGAAATTTGGAACTGGAAAAACAAATGGTTTGTATGAACCTGATTTCCAAGTATATAAATTTAGAAAATAATTATTATAATATTTATTAGGATTGATTGTATCTAAATTAAAAGGCGGTAATTTATCAGAAGGAACATCAAGACTTAAACCTAAATCGCCATCTCCATCTTTTAAAAAAATCTTTATTGAACATAAATCAGACCTATTATCAATGGAGGGATTAATCAAAAGTTCTCTAAATTCAATTGTAGGCTTTTTACTAAATTCAGGCTTACCTCCACATGAAAGTAAAGCAAGCGAAAAAATTGAATTCATAACAAAAAAAAGTATAAATTTATTTGGAACTAACATTTTAAAGGATGTCATCAAAAAGGTGGCTTATTAATTTTATCTTTCAATTTCACAAAGTTATAAAATTTAAAACAATAAAAATTTATAAATTTTATGCACAAATAAAAAGTCGTATTTAAAGGTTAAAACTCAATTTATTGTAAAATTAAAATTATATAATCATGTTTTCTTAGTTTTAAACAAATGAAATAAGAAAACTAAAATTTGTTAAAAAATAAATCGATTAGATAAAAACAATAGATTACTATGGAAAAATTGTTTAATTTTTCCATTAAACCCTAAATAAATTTACTTTAAATTAATTAAAATCCATTTTTCAGTCTCGAAAAGTTTTTTTTAAATACAAAAAAAATAAAGCAAGAGTAAAGTAAAAAAACAGTATTTTCTATAATTGCCCCCGCTTCGGGATACCATTTTTGGCATAAGCGTTCTTCAAAAACAGGATGGGGAATGATTTCCCAAATCCGTGTATGTGGGAGTAGCAAAATAAAAACGAGAAAAATAGCCGGACTTGAGAAAGCGTTTCGATTGGTGTTTTCTAATAAAAAAATAAAAACGACAGGAAACCCCATCATCACCAAACGTGTATAATCTGAACCTCCCAAAAAACTTAAAGCAAAGGCTACAATTGAACAAATTAAGTATTTAAAAGATAATGAGTTAATGTTAATATGAAGTGCTTTTAAATAAACAGCATACACCATAAAGCTATAAATTATGCAAGTACCCAAAATCCAAGAAATAGCCATTAAGGGCTTATCAATAATAATCTTTATTTGTAAAAGCAAGGTGATGAATGAGGAATTAAACCATTTAATTGGAAATGGGGGGAAGTAAAAATTCAATATTTGTGTAGCTAAATAGGTGGTAATGAGCGCAAAAATAAGCCAAAGCATATTTTTCGAAAGGTAATTTCTGAAAATAGGTTTTTGGTGTGAATCTAAAATTTTAAATGCAATAATGATTTCAGCAAGCAATAAGCCAGCCAAATAAGGAAAAGCAATTTCTTTTATTCCCACACAAAGAATGCCCCAAAGCCATAAAAGGGCATAATTTTGGTAGTAAATGATGAGTAAAAATACGCCTAATATAAGCATACATGGCAAATCTACACCTATAACATCTGTGGCATAATAGCGCACAGGTCCTGCCCAATGCAATAAAATATAAGCCAATAAAGCAGAAGTTAGGCTTAAGTTTGCATTTATTTTTTGTGCCAAAAAAAGTAAAAGTAATAGTAAAATAGCACAAGAAACATAGTTGATAACCCTATAAACAGTAAAAACATTCGCATCAAAAAAACTAGCCAATACATTACAATACAAGCGAGTATGAAACGGAAATCTAACTTCGTATTTGCTAGAATCACCTCTAAAATAATGATAAGATTTTAAATACTTATTCCCATCAAATTTAGGGTTATCGGCATAGTTGATTTGTGGGTGAGTAAAGCGAGCATAAAAAAAAATAATATTAAAAAGTAAAAAAAGCCCGAAAAAATGTTTTGCAATTGCTTTCAAGCTTACTTAATTAACGATTGTCCTAAAAAATTAAGCCCTTGCGTTTGAGTTGGGTTTTTCTTATCTCTTCTATCGTGCCTCCAGGAATGGCAGCAATAAGCCTCTTGGTATATTCTTTTGTAGGGTTTTCGTACAGATTTTCAGCAAAATTAATTTCTTCTATTTTACCTTTATTCATTACAATGATTCTATCCGACATGAATTTCACAACAGAAAGGTCGTGAGAAATAAAAATGCAGGTAAAGTTATATTTCTCTTTGAGTTTATTGAGCAAATTAAGCACTTGGGCTTGAACAGAAACATCCAATGCAGAAACCGATTCATCACAAATAATAAATTTAGGCGATAGCGCAAGCGCACGAGCTATGCAAATACGTTGCCTTTGTCCGCCTGAAAACTCATGCGGATAGCGATTAAAATGATCATA
>JAAFJZ010000120.1 GCA_013298205.1 Cytophagales bacterium | reverse complement strand
GTGTATTCAGGTTTAGCAATCGTAAACGGAGTGGTAAATGTGTACCATACATCAGAATTACCACTCGAAACAATTCTAGCCAAAGCTGATGTAGTAGTAGCTAAACTAGGGAATGTATAAGTACCATTAGTAGTTGTTAAAGAGGTAACATCATCTATAATATTACCAAAACTTCGTTTATTGCCCCAAGTAGTACCTCCATTAGTTGAAATTTCTAATGCGACACCACTGTAATTATTGGTAGAATAGTATAGACCTATGTGTTCTATTTTTATGCTACTGTTATAACTAATACCTGAATAAACTACATCATTTTCTTTAGGAAATAACAATTTCATATATGGTGCCCCGATTTTAAAACCAGCTATTGAAGTTGTAACAGAAGGATTATTTATATCTGTAATTCTCAAACCTGCATTGGTAGAAGTGATAATACTAGGTACATTCCAATAATAATAATTATTAGTTAATTTTGAATTAAGCAAAAACCAAGTATTCCCACCATCTAAAGTATAATCAATTTTTACAGCTTCTGTACAGGAAGTTTTCTCCCATTCAATAAATTTCTCAGCTTCATTCAAAATATAAGTATCTACCAGTGGAAATGTAATATTAATAGTAGGTGAAGAACTTTGAATAACAAACGTATTGGATTGTGAGGTAATACTTGGCGCAAAGCAATCCGTAACTCTTATTTTGGCAGTTGATGAAACTGAATTTGGAACATTATAACTGTAAGAAGTAGATGAATAAGAAGAAACTAATCTGAACCAAGTAGCACCATTATCTAAGGATAAATCTACATTATACAAATTTGATGTAGAGACAGCATTCCAACTCAATGAATTGTTGGTACATGCATTCCAAGGTCCAGTTGGATTAACAGTAATAGAGGGAGTAGGTTTGGCTATGATTGTGAAATTAGAATTGCTTTCATCAAATAAACTAGGATTGTCAGATCTTGAAACTCTTACACGGCAGGCTGAAGATCCTATATTAGGAGCTTTGAAAGCAAAAAATGTATTTTTCAAGTTACTTGTTATTCTTGACCAAGAAACACCATTATTGGTAGTTAAGTCAAGATTGTACGTAAGGTTAGCTTCACAGCTAGAAAATCCACTATTGAAACTAAAATTTATGGGATTGTCTGCATTGAAACTATTCAATCCATTAGGGAATGTAACTACTGGAGATGCGGATGCAACTGTCAAAGTAAATAAAGCCGATCTTATGAATTTCCCATTTGCATTGTCTGATACTTTGACAACAACTTGATTACTTGTTTGGTTTAAACCAGGAAGAAATGAAAACGAGAGGAACTGATTACCAGAAAAAAATCCATAGTTTCCACTTATCAATGTCCATGTTCTTCCTCCATTATAGGATATACTAGCAGAAGATGGGCTGAAATTTGCACCTGAAACAGACCAAGCGAATGAATTAGACCCGCAGGGACTTCTAACTGAAGAAGCATTTAAGTTAGTAAAATTAACAGGAGCTGGTGTTACTGTGAAACTGCTATTCGCTAAAGCTATCACACCTTCAGTTGAAATAGCTCTTAATCTATAAGTTCCTGGTATATTTGGAATTTCAAAAACAGTATTAAGGTTGGAGCTTATAGAGGTCCAAGTAGCTCCATTATTAGTTGTATATTCAAAGTTAATATTATATAAACTAGGAATAGAATTAGAAAAACTAATAAACCTTGTTGACCATGCTTCTACTGATGAAGGATTACCTGACAACCCATTATTTGTTGAAAAACTAAAAGTTTGGGTAACGCTTGAAATTCTAAATTCAGGTGTTTGCGCAAAGATAGCAGGATTTGAAAGTAACTTTAACCTTACAATTGCATTAGTGGTGTTCACATTTGGAATAATTAAACTAAATCCTGAAATTAAAGGTGAGTTTCCAACATAAAGATCGGTTATATTACTCCAGCTTGTTCCTCCATTTGTAGAAAGTTCAGCGTTTAAAGCTGAAGAGTTGTAAAAAGGCCAGTTTGTAAAACCTGTTGCAGTGTAAGTTAAGTAAAGATTATTATAACCCATTTGTGTAGCAACCTGTGATATCCGAATACTTTTATTGGAAATAGTGAAAATGTTAGATTCTGAAGAGCTACTTGGATTAGCTACATCAGATATTTTCAAACGAGCTTGATTGCTGATATTAGCACCAGTAAAAGTAAAATTAAATATTCCAATATTTTGTATTGAATTAGTTAATGTAGAATACGTTGTGCCACCGTTTAGACTTAATTCTATTTTTACTCTGTCAGAGCAACCATTATTTGTATTCCATCTAATACTTGAAGCTTCCGAGATTGGAAAAGCTCGACCGTTCGAAATATTGAAAAATGAATAATTAGCTGTACCTGTTACTATTGGAAATACATCACTTATGCCAAAGGAACCTCTATTCAAGGTTTCAGAAATTCTTATTTTGGTGTTATTCCCTCTCCAATTAGGATTTATATACAAGGATGTTGAGTTTGTTGCGTTGGATCCATAAATATATTGGGAAACTGGAATCCAGTTTGCACCTCCATTGGTTGAAATATCTAAATTATAATAATAAGTATTAGACCTAGCTCTTTTCCAAGAAATATTCATTGAGTTGCAAGCTGAAACACTCTGATTTAAAATAGGAGTTAAAATCTGAATGGGTGCGTTTTGAGCCATTAAAACGAAAGTTCCAGTAGAAAAAATACTTGGGTTTGAAACTTGGCTCACTTTCACCATTCCATTTATTATATTAGAAGATACAGTTGGCAGTACAAGCAGATAATAATTACTACTATAATTTGAATTCGATACCACCCAGTTTACTCCATTGTCTAGAGAATATTCAATTTTATAATTTTTAGCACATCCATTAGAAAGATCCCAATTGATATTATTACCCCCTGAGAAAAGCTCTCTAGTTGCTAATTCATAGCCAGAACCATTTTTTATTGTACCTATTGTAGAATTATTATTGGGAGTTACAGAAATAGATGGAGAAGTGTATTTTCCATCTTTTGATTTGTATCTGAATAAATGAGTTGCATTACTAATATAAAAAAAATTTCTCGTACTGTTGGAATAAAAATAAAAATCATTATAGTAAGTAAGCCAATTTAATCCCCCATCAGTAGAATATTCTAAACCCCCTCTAAAAAAGTCATCATAATCTTCTCTAAAACTTGCTAAGATTTCTACAGAAGAACATGCATTAACCGTTGGAGAAGTACTTAACAAAACATTATATAGATTAGGGTTGAAAAACTCAAAAAAAGAAGAATAATAAAACTGAGATGGAAATTCCAAATCACTTACTCTTAATTGAGCATTTTGAGTTATTACTGAAGGAGGTGTAAAACTAAAGTTTGTAGAACTAGTAGTTTGTAAAACAATCCAATTTGCACCTCCATTTGTAGAAAGGTCTATTTGATACCTACTATTTACAGATTGGCATTGGGATGAATAGTTAAAAGAAAAAATATTATTGGAATTAAACTTTGATTTTTGAGTTTGTATAGGGGATGGATTCGTGATTTCTATGGGATTAATTGTAGCTTTTACAATCGAAAAAAGTGAAGAGACTCCTGAAAGTGTAGATGAGGAGCTAATTCTAATTCTTGCTTGAGTGGTAGCTGGAGCATCACTTGGTACTGAAAAAGAAGCATGACCACCAAGCAAAGTTTGAGGATTTTGATTCCAAGTTGCTCCATTGTCATATGATATTTCAACGCTACATCTAAGACTATTGCTTGCACCTAAAATTTGGTATCTAATATCTTGAAGAGAGCAAGTTTCCCATGTTTCTCCAGATTTTGGAGCTATGACTTGAATTACAGGTTGGGCAAAAGTTGTTGCCACAAAAATCAAACTCAAAGAGAGCCATTTTAAAATTTGTATTGTGTTTTTCATAAATGTTTTAGTTGCCTTATCGGATTTTTTTAAACAGTAGTAATATGATTCAAGCCTAATTTTAATAAATAAAGTATAAATTTATAAAAACAGACTAGAAAAAAAAGTTTTATAACTTAGAAAAAAATAAATTCATAATGCAAAATGTTCAAATTGAGAAATATGACGGGGTTTAAAGAATTTTGAAACTGTACTAGAAGTAAAAAATATTATAAAAGGTTAAAAAAATAGTTTTAATTTCAAGTGTAGAGAGAAGGGGATTCGAACCCCTGATACAGTCTCCTGTATACACACTTTCCAAGCGTGCACCTTCAGCCACTCGGACATCTCTCTATTAATATAGTCTGCAATCTGTAAAATTTGTAAGCAATTTGCAAATTTTACAAAAGTATATGCTACTCCTTGAGCTTAATTTTAAGCTTCTCTCCTATTGAAACATAATCGGTACTTTTGTTATTTAAGACTTTAATTTGTTCTATACTTACATTATACAATTTTGAAATTTTATATAAACCTTCTCCTTGACCCACTTCGTGAAAAATGTATGATTCAGATTTCATTTCCAAAGGCGTAAAATCCCTTTGTTCTTCTCCGCTTTTTTTGATCCAGAGTTCTTGACCTAACTTTATCTTGTAGTCTCTCATTTGATTCCAAACTTTAATGCTATCTACAGAGTAGTTGTACATCCGAGCTATATTAAACAAAGTTTGATCTTCTTTTACTATATGCTTTAACATGGAAGTTGGCATTAACTTAGGCTCAGTTTTTTTCATACCTACAATCAACCATTGCCCGACTGCAAGACTATTTTGTTGGAATCCATTCCATTTTTTAATGCTATCTATAGGTATTTGATTAAACATGCGAGAAACCGAAAATAATGTTTGACTAGGCTCAACTTTATAAACTTTATAAATATTGGTGTCAGGTTTAATAAATAATTTTTCCTGATAAGTATATTTCTCTTCAGGTTTTGTTAATAAATACCTTGAGGAATAAGTTGGGGTATCTATTGGCTTGGCAGCGCTTGTATCTATTTTAATTGGTTTTTCTTGTTCCGTTTTAATAACTTCTTTATTTTCAATTATTTCTATTTCAGGTTTATTTATAAAAGTTGGCTCTTGTTTGGGTACAATTGTTTCATTTTTAACCACAATAGTTTCCTGCGCTGGTTCATTAACTTGTTGAGTAGGGTAATTTAGTTTTGAAATTGGTTTAAAAACTTCATTTTGCACTGGAGATTGTTGTTTTGAAGTATAATCTAAATCAAAAATGACCGGCTCTTCTCTTTTTCTGGTTTTCTTTAAATTTAAAATTCTACCAAGCGCCAACGCTTCACCTGGTCTCATTCTATTTTTTCTAATCAAAGCCCTTACCCTTATCCCATACATTTGTGCTATTTCCCACAAATCTTGTCCCGATGTTACAGTATGAAATAATACTGTACCTTCATCTCTTTTTGCTTCTAAATAGTAAATTTCATCAGGTATTATTTGTTCAAAAGCCTGTAAATCATTGTATTTAAGGAAGTGTTTAGGCTTAATTTTTCCTTGAATAGCCAAAAGATTAAAATCATCACCTGCTTTAGATTTTATTGCTTTCAAACCATTACTTACAATAATTACCGGTATATCCGATGGAATACCAGATACGGATTGTGAACGAGAGCTCAAATTCACGAAAAACTTGTCTGCAACCACAGGTTCCAAAAGTTTGGTTTGTGTTTGTGAATCGTAATGATGAGAAATGCCTTTATCTTTAAGTTTGGCTAACAAAAAAATTCTATCTTCATCTTTTAAAGGCAACATAACAGGATAAAGTTTGTCTTCTGGAATATTGTTTGCCAAAAGCCATTTGTTATGTAGCCTAATTTCATCTTCAGGGATTCCGACTTCACTTGCTATTTCTGAAATCGTTCTTTTCTGGGTATCACCATATTCAAAAAGAGTATATTCAGGATTTAAGTTCTTTTTTATATCATCTTTAAATGTAATCATAAAAGCGATGAATTTCAATAAATAAACATGTGTAGAAGAAGTAACTTCCATTTCATTTACGCCTATATAATTATCTGAGATAAAAGGTTTGGCTCCTGTGAGTCCGGTATTATAAGAAATAATTGTGTAAGCCCAATTTTTAAAAACCGATTGGTTCTTTTTAAAATATCTAGATGCAGCCATAGTAGAAAAAACGATGTGCTTACGATCATCTACTGTATTATCTATTCTTAGACCAAGTTCTTGAGCTGATTCTTTTTTAAACTGCCAATATCCAACCGCATTTGAAGTAGAAACAGCATCTCCTATTAAAGAACTTTCGAGGATGGGCAAAAATTTGATTTCATCAGGTACTTCTTCTTCAGCTAGAATTTTTTCAACAATAGGTAAATGAGCGTCTGCTTTTGTAATTAAGGTTTGGTAAAATCTAGGACTTTTTTTGAGCATAGTAATCGTTTTCTTGATTTGCTCTTTTGCATCTGTACGTATATAAACTCTTAATTTACCAATTTCTACCCAATTAGGTACTTCTTGCGCAAAAGAATAGCTACTCAATTTTAACAATAAAATAATAAAAAATATAAATGGTGTATACTTATACATTGGTTTTAATCTAAGAAATAAATTGTAGGGTTTTTTCAAATAAATTTACCTATGTTAAAATTATACTTTGTGAAATATAAAAAACTAATTTCTTTTATTAAGCTCATCTCTAATTTTAGCGGCAACTTCAAAATCTTCATTATTAACGGCATCTTCAAGCAATTTCTTCAATTGATCTTTAGGCAAAGCTCGCATTTTGTCTTTATCACTATCAGAAGTTGAGGGTAAATTGGTAGAAATGTTATCAATATCACCTTCCTCTGCTTCTTCTGCATCACTTAAAATAATTCCTGCTTCTGACATCAATGCTTCATAAGTGTAAATAGGAACTCCAAATCTTAAACCAATAGCGATTGCATCTGATGGTCTTGCATCAATTTCATGAGACATTTTGCCATCTGTGGAAACAATTTTTGCAAAAAAAACGCCTTCTTTTAAATCTGAAATTACAATTTCTGCTACATCAAAACCAAACGCATCAGAAAATGAACGAAATAAATCGTGAGTCATTGGGCGATTGGGAGCTATTTTTTCTATTTCTATTGCAATCGCTTGCGCTTCAAACATTCCTATTATGATGGGAAGTCTTCTATTTCCTTTTTCTTCACCTAAAACCAAGGCAAAAGACCCCGTTTGAGAATGGCTTGAGGATAATCCTAGTATTTCTAGTCTAATTTTTTTCACCTAATGTAATTATGCTTTCAAAATGAAATACGAAATAAAGGTTTTTTTATGAATGAATCACACTATTATTCGTTTTTTGGTGCAATTACTATATTTGTCTTTAAATTTCTTTACAAAAAGTATTCTATTTTGAAAGTTCGTAACAAATAATTCCAAATGCAACTCCCACATTTAAAGATTCACAATCTTGGCTACCTAATATTTTTACTTCTTGGTCGATTTGTTTGAGGTTTTCTTCTCGGATGCCATGCGATTC
>JAAFJZ010000012.1 GCA_013298205.1 Cytophagales bacterium | reverse complement strand
AAGAAAAATTGATCTTTATGAGAATTATGAGGAAAATGAAATGAAGGATGTTCCAAGAAAAATTGATGAGCCATACAAATATGTTTCAAATTTTTGGGAGAATACCACATAAAATATAAGCCACATAACAATTCATAAAAATTAAAGATGGCATCAGGTTTATGAATCTTTACTTCTTCATTAATCTTTGCAATACTTTTAAAATAAGTTTTGCAATTCAATAAATTATGCAAAATCGTTTTGCCAATATGTAAGCCTCTATTTTGATTATCTTTAATAAAATATGGAGTTCTAAAGGTCTCTACAGGGGCATTAAGATTTTCTTTTACATATAGAGGAATGTCTTTAACTTCACTTTTCCCCACCAAAACTTTACAAACTTCATGTCCATTTTGTTGTAAAATTTTTTCAAGTGCGATAGCCTGCGACATGTGGCCACGCCCCTCCCCTTGCACGATAAATAAGAATTTCATAAATTATGTTTAAACTGCTGCTTGAATGGATTGAAAATCTTGGTCATCATCAGTCTCTTCTTTAAAAAAAGGAATCATTTGTGCTTCATTATAATATACTAAACTCCATTCCCCGTCAAAATCTTCAACTAAAGCACTCAAAGATTCTACCCAATCACCTGAATTTAAGTACATTATTCCTTTTATTTCTTTGATAACAGGTTGGTGAATATGACCACAAATAATGCCTTGACAATTTTTGATTTTTGCAATTTCTGCCAGTTTATCTTCATAATCAGAAATATATGAAACCGCAGATTTAACTTTAGCTTTTACAGCTTGAGAAAGAGAAAAATAAGGTAGACCTTTAAAAGTACGATACTTGTTATAAATTTTGTTCACCCAAAGCAACAACGTATAACCAATATCTCCCAATTGAGCTATCCATTTCATTTTTGAAGTAATAGAGTCAAAAATATCACCATGAACAACATAATATTTTTTTCCTTTTGATTCAAGAATGTAATCATTTTGCAAAGAAAGATTACCAATACGAAAAGGGATAATTTGATCTAAGAAATCATCGTGATTTCCTCTTAAATAAATTACTTGAGTATCTAAATCTTGAATCATTTTAAGCATTCTTTGAAAGAAGCGAGTGTGTTTTCTTTTCCAAGAGCCCGATTTTTTCAACTGCCACCCATCTATAATATCTCCATTTAAAATGAGTTTTTCACAGGTATTGAATTTTAGAAACCTAGAAACTTCTTTAGCTTTTGAGCCTTCAGTACCGAGGTGCAAATCAGAAATTACGATGGTTTTGTAATGGTTTTTAAAAGAAGTGTCTTTCATGAAATTAATTAATATACAAAATTAAGGTTAAAATATTAACTAAATATTAACCAAAAATTATGTAATTGTAAACTTATAGATGGAATAAAAGGACTTAAAATTAATTTTTAAATATTTTTTCATAAATAATTTTGTAGTTTAAAACTTATCGCTACATTTGCACCTCCAAAAAAATAATCCTCCTTAGCTCAGTTGGTTAGAGCACATGACTGTTAATCATGGGGTCCTTGGTTCAAGTCCAAGAGGGGGAGCAAATTCTAATCTTTAGATGTCCATCAACCTTATTTCTGCCGACAACATTTCCCTTCAGTTGGCGGAAAGACAAATTATAAGCAATCTTTCATTTGGCGTATCAGAAGGCGAAAAAATAGCCTTAATCGGTCGCAATGGTGTGGGTAAAAGCACATTAATGAAAATAATGGCTGGGATTTTACAGCCCGATTCAGGTCAGCTTGCTCAAAAAAAAGACATTCGCGTAACCTACCTTCCCCAAGAATCAAATTTTGACCAATACGAAACCATTTATGATGCGTTTTGTGATTTGGGAGGCAAGCAAATTAAACTAGTTCTCGACTATAAAGCTTTGCTTATGGAAGAAGAGCCTGATTTGGATTTACTTGAAAAATGGACTACCGAAATAGACGAAAGCAAATCTTGGGATATAGAAACCCGAGCTGAACAAATTTTAAGCAAACTAGGCTTAAATGATACTTCGCAAAAAATAAAATCGCTTTCTGGGGGGCAGAAAAAAAGGCTATCTCTCGCTATTATGGTGATTACAGAGCCCGATTTGATGTTGCTTGATGAACCTACCAACCATCTAGACTTAGAAATTATTGAGTGGCTAGAAGATTACATTAGTACCTCACGCACAAGTTTGGTGATGGTAACGCATGATAGGTACTTTTTAGATAAAATTTGTAATAAAATACTAGAATTAGACCAAGGCACAATATTCTCTTATACAGGCAATTATGCTTATTTTTTAGAGAAAAGAATGGAAAGATGGGAACAACAAGCCCTTTCAGTTCAAAAAGCAAAGAATTTATATACCAAAGAGTTGGACTGGATACGCAGGCAACCTAAAGCTCGTGGTACAAAAGCTCAATACCGTGTAGATGCTTTTGAACAAATTAAGGATAAAGCACATCAAAAGCTTGATGTAGCCAAACTTGAACTTAGTGGCGAAACCAGCAGACAAGGAAATAAGGTAATAGAAGTAGAAAACGTTTTTAAATCTTACCCTGACAAGAAAATATTAAACGATTTCACTTATTTCTTCAAAAAGAAAGACCGAATCGGAATTATAGGCGCAAACGGAGTAGGGAAATCAAGTTTTCTGAATATGATTACGGGTTCTGTAAAACCAGATTCGGGTAGAATCGATAGAGGACTTACAACTCAAATAGGTTATTATACACAGCTTACTAGCAGTTTAAATCCTGAAAACAGGGTAATAGAAGAGGTTAAAGAAATCGCTGAATATGTAAAGATTAACGAAAAAGAAACGATTAGCATTGGTAAGTTTTTAGAGAAATTCCTTTTCCCTTCCACCATGCACTTTACGCCCATTCATCTTTTAAGTGGTGGCGAAAAACGCAGGTTGCAATTGCTTAAAATATTAGTTAAAAATCCAAACTTTCTTATTCTGGATGAGCCTACAAATGATTTAGATATTGACACACTTAATGTTTTAGAAAATTATTTAGCCGCATTTGATGGAAGTCTTATCATAGTTTCCCACGATCGTTATTTTATGGATCAATTGTGTGAACACTTATTTATTTTTGAAGGAGACGGTGTTATAAAAGATTTTCCAGGTAATTACACTGACTATAGAGAAGAGCTAGAAAATTCTAAAACTACTTCGATAAGTGCTAAAAAATCTGAGGCTAATTCTTCCTCCAAAGCTCCTGCAATAGCTCCTAAAGAAGTGAAAAAGCTCAGCTATAAAGAGCAAAAAGAATACCAAGACTTAGAAATATCCATTCAGAAATCTGAGGAAAGAAGAGATAAAATTACACTTCAAATGAGTGTATCCAATTTGTCTCATGCCGATTTAACGTCATTTGGCAAGGAAATAAACGACTTAAATGCGCAAATAGAAACGATGAGCATGAGGTGGTTGGAGTTGGGTGAATCTATTTAATCATCCTAATTTTTTAAGCATTTTTTTAAAAAAATTATCTTTAAAATTAAATACTTTTTATATCAAATTTTTGAGTTCTCTCTTTGAACAATAGTATAAGTTCGTTTTTATTAATTGGATTCTGATTTTCTAACGGTACATAATATTTAACCAACCAATTATACTTTTTTAACATCAAAAAAAGCCAAACAGTGATAAAATCAATCGTGTGAAAAATGATTGCTTTGTTGGTAATATATTTTTCAATATTTTTTTGAAACTCTAAAGGATACTCTGTCCAATGCATAGCGGGTTTAAGATGGTGTCCAATATGGTAACCATCGTTAAAACAAGTTTTATTATAAGTAGAATTTATGCAAGTTATACTTGTTGTGTATCTGTTTTCTGGATTTTTTGGATCAATAAAAGCATGTTGTCCCCAATTACCTGCCATCATTAAAAATCTTGTTAAAAAAACAGGAATCACAAAAACTACTAATGTTGCCTCCCAATTAAAATACAAAAGAATAGCTACAACTACATAGAAACTAATTTCTCCAGTCAAAAATTTATTTCTAATTTTAATACGGTTTTTTCTAGTTAAGTATGAAGATAAAGCTTGAACACCAAACAATACAAAACTAAAATAATATTTAAGAAAGTCTATAAAACTATCTCTTTGGTACTTCATTGTACTGCTATCGTCATCAGGGAGATTTTCTTCTGCATGATGCATGCCTAAATGATGAGCAAAATAAGATTCGGGTGTCTCACCAAATAAAGGACCCAAAATCCAAGGAATATAATTATTAAAAAAGCTGTTTTCTTTTTTGAAAAAAGGTCTATGTGAAGTTAAATGAAGCATCAAAATAAATGGGCCTTGAAAAAAAGCAAAATTCATTACATAATAAATCAAAGCAAGCCACCAAGGAAAAGAAGACCATAAAAAAAAGCATAATGCAAATGGGATTACAATAAAAGTAATTTTTAAACAAAGAAAAATAAAAGGCAAATCCCTTAAATCGTTTATAAATTTTCCAACAAACAACTCAAATGAATTTAGTTGTTTGTTAAAATAAATGGGGTCATTTATTTTAATTGAGGTATTAATAATGTCGTTTGTCAAGTCTTTGAGAATGTTTGTAATAAATAGAAAATAAAAAAACAAATTTAACAAGCTAGAATCCAACTATCAAATTTAATTTAAGTAATAACCTTCAAAACTTAAGATTGTTTTGAAACTTTTATCTATCGAAATAAGTAAAACACAATATAATCTTTAAAAAATTAAATAACATGAAAAAAATATTTTACACACTTACATCCTTCGTGATTTTTATTACCTGTTTGAGCTTTCAATCCAAAGCACAGACTCAAACACAGCAACAAACTCAAACTACTACAGAAATCCCCAAAGGTAAGCTTGTCTTAGTGGAAATTTATGAAGTACCATTATACCCTGGGAAAGGAATTTATGTACATTGGGGGAATTCAAGGGTAGATTATACAGCTTTTAAATCTTTCCAAGCAGAAAATCATGACGAAAATGGGGAAATGATTTTAAGAGTAATTCAAGATTTGGAGTCAAGGGGTTTCAAAATTGAGCACATGACAAGTGGGCTTGCAGAAAATGGAATGATAACCAAAATTTTTATGCGTAATATTTAATTTTTCATCATATATAAAATAAAGCAGGTTAAATATCAATAATCAAATTGAAACTTATACATTTGTTAAGATAAAAATTTAATAATTAATAAGATTTGATTTGCAAAATCCAGCTTTATGCTTTTACTTTCAAGTTCATCAACCTTTAAGGTTAAAAGAATACACTTTTTTTGAAATTGGAAAAGATCACCTTTATGAAGATGATAAAGTTAATTCTGAAATTTTTAAACGTGTAGCTCAAAAATGTTATTTGCCTAGCAATGATTTGATTAAACAGTTAATTAATGAATACAACGGTAAATTTAAAGTTTCTTACTCTATTTCTGGCGTTTTTTTAGAACAATGCGAGCGTTTTATGCCAGAAGTTTTGGCTTCTTTTCAAGAATTAGCAAAAACAGGTTGTGTAGAATTTTTAGGTGAAACTTATTATCATTCACTAAGTAGCGTTTTTTCTTTAAATGAATTTCGATTTCAGGTTAAAAAACATTCTGAAACAATGAAACATTATTTTGATGCTACGCCCAAAGTATTTCGAAATACTGAATTAATATTTCATGATAAACTAGCAAATGAAATTTTTAATTTAGGTTTTGAAGGTGTTATAACCGAAGGAATAGATAAAATTTTAGAAAAAAGAACTCCCAATTTCGTATATCAATCTTTTGGTAATAAAAATCTCAAAATGTTACTTAAAAATTATAAACTTTCAGACGATTTGGCTTTTAGATTTGGTGATTTTGCTAAAAAAAACAAAAAAATAACAGCTGAATCGCTTCTGAACAAAATAAATAAACTAGAAGGTGATGTAATTAATTTTTTCATAGATTATGAGACCTTTGGTGAACATCAATGGGCAGATACAGGGATTTTTGATTTTATAAAACAACTACCTAAAGAAACATTAAAGAAAAATTCATTTGTTACTCCTTTTGAAGCCATTTCAAATTTTAAATATGAAAATATTTATAAATGTTCCGAATTTATTTCATGGGCTGACCAAGAAAGAGATTTAACAGCTTGGCTAGGAAATTCTATGCAAAAAGAAGCTTCAAATTTATTGTATAACTTAGAAAATAAAGTTCTTCAATCAAAAAATCAAGGTTTTATTGATTTATGGAGGCATTTACAAACATCAGATCACTTATATTATATGTGTACAAAAAATGCAGATGATGGCGATGTTCATCAGTATTTTAATCCATATAAATCTCCTTATAATGCATACATTTATTTCATGAATGTTTTAGCCGATTTTGAATATTGCCTTGAAAATTAAACTGAAAACATTATTAAATTTTATTTATCTGTTATTATAAATAAATCCTCGTTTGGTTTTCGCATAAAATAATTTTCTCTAGCATATTTCTCTAGCAAGTAAGGCTTGCTGAACAATTCCTCTCTGCTTTTTTGCACTTCAGAAATTTTGTCAGAATAATACTCTTTTTGCGATTCAAGTTGTGATTTTTTAATAAAAAGTTGAACTTGAGAAATAAAATCGTTGGGATCAAAAAAAAGCATCCATACTAAAAAGGAAGTTGAAACTAAAAAATAAAAATTTTTAAAACGTGCCATCTATGTATGATTGTAATTTTTTACAATTTAAGGCATCAAAATTAAAATATGATTAAAACAGTTGTTTTTTTATAAAAAATATAAATAAAATTATTTTTCAATAAAAAAATATTTACATTTGAGATAATTATTTAACATTAAAATTTTAGATTATGATTAAGTCAAATGAATTTAAAGACTTCTATAATAAGGAGCTACTTTCAGAACTAGGAAGTATTGAGTCGGAAAGAAAAGGCATAATAGCAAAGTTAATTTTCATTTTTATTTTTGTTGGTGCACTCTTTCCTGTACTAGGTTATTTGCTAGTAAAAGCTACTGGTGGGGATTTATTTAACATACTTTTCCTTATTCCAGTTGCAGCTATTGTGGGAGTTGGTTTGTTTGCAATTATTGAACCTATAGTTAAAAGTGCTACTTTTTATAAGCATTTTAAATGGAAAATTATAAATAAAATAATTCATTATATAAATCCCAATCTACATTATGACAAAAAACTTTATGTTTCAAGACATGAATATTATGAAAGTAAATTTTTTGATGATAAGGACAAAGTTCATTATTTAGGTGATGATCATGTTTCAGGAACGATTAAAGGTGTTAAAATAGAATTTTCCGAACTACATACTAAGTTTTTGAAAAAGAAATCTAAAGAAGAATGTCAATTTAGAGGTGTATATTTTGTAGCTCGTTTTCCTAAAAATTTCGCTGCAGATATTTTAATTAAACCAAAAAGTTCAGGTTTAACTAGTAAAATTAAAACGCTAAGTTCTTCTTTTGATGACAACTTTACCGTTCAATTATTAAAAGGTAATGAATCAGATATTAATTCTATACTCAACAAAGAAATCCTTGATAATATTTCTGAATTTTATAGTCAAATTCATAATGATATATTTATTTCATTTATTGAAAATAAAATGTTTGTAGCCATTTCACATGATAAAGATTTATTTGAACCTCATTTATGGAATTCCAATACAAATTTTGATTTTATTTTAATGCATTACAAAGATTTATTTTATCCAATTAGCATTATTGAGCATTTTGCTATTTAATTGATTTCAATTTCATTTCAAAAAAGCTGAATTTAATAGTTCAGCTTTTTTTTTCTATGATCTAAATCAATTGATTAAATTATATTATTTTAAGTCAATTGGCTTTTTTGGGAAACAATTTTCTTTTTCATCAAATTAGAGTTTAACTTAACTATTGTCTGTATATCGTCTATCCTCTAAGCTTATTTTTCCTAACCCAGAGCTTGCAAACAAAGACGGACTATTAGCTGTAGGCGGAGATTTGAGCATAGAAAGAATAATTTTAGCTTATAAAAGCGGAATTTTTCCTTGGTACAATTTTGAAGATCCTATATTGTGGTGGTCACCAAACCCAAGATGTGTGCTTTTTCCTAAAAAAATTAAAATTAGCAAAAGCATGAATAGCTTACTTAAAAAAAATACTTTTAAAGTTACCTATAATCAAGATTTCAACTTTGTAATCAACAGTTGTGCTACTTCGCCTCGAAAAGGAATAGTAGGTTCTTGGCTAACAAATGAAATGATTGAGGCTTATAAACGATTACATGAAAAGGGAGTTTGCCATTCAGTAGAAGTTTGGTATGAGAAAAATATAGTTGGAGGCTTATATGGTTTGTCTATCGGTAAAATTTTTTTTGGAGAATCTATGTTTTCTTTACATGCAAATGCGTCAAAAATAGCTTTTATTTATTTAGCCAAACGTCTTGAATTAGAAAATTTCAGTATAATTGATTGCCAAGTTGAATCTGAACATTTATTGAGTTTAGGTGCTGAAATGATTCCAAGAAAATCTTTTTTGGAAATTTTAGAACAAAACAATAATAGTTTTTAAGATTAATCAAATAAATTTGTCATACTAACTTTATTTTAATGGTAAATGAATTCACATTTTACTTTTTGATTTTATGTATAAGTTTCGTTTCATTTAATTTTTTTGGAACATTAATTTTTTCAATTTTTAAAATTCACCTAGATGGATTTTATGTTACCCATTTCACTAGAATGGCGATAGGAATGACCGTTTTTGTAGTTTGTACCGCTATTTGCTTTACTAAAGGAAATAGCATCTTTATTTTATACCTTCCACTTTTAAGTATTTTAGCTTTCCGCTTTGGCTTTAAAGAAAGGTCAAAATGGAAGTTTTATCTTAATTTTAGTAAAGAATATATGTGTATTTTTTTAGCTGCTCTTTTACTTTTTGCCTTTAGGTTTTATGCTATTCACAAGTTTTCAAGTGATATTACTGTCATTTTAGGTGGAGACATTCATTATTATGCCCAAGTTTCGAACTTTATTTCAGAAACAGGTTTTGAAAATTGTTCTTTGGATTATGCTTTTCCAGAAGGCGTGAGTCCATATCATTATTTTGAACTTTGGTTTTGTGCAGGTATACAGCACATTTTTAATACAAACTCAGTCTTAACACTTTACTATATTATTTATCCACTAGGCACAATTATACTGTGGCTGGGAATATGCGCCTTGATGGAACAATATAGAAAACTTAAGTTTTTAGATGTAATTTTTGCTTTTGTTTTACTAAGTGTTTCAGGTATATTTTTGAACTTAATTCCAAATTTGCATTTTATGCGGCACATAGGAACTTATTTGGTTAATGGACTCAACTTCCCCAAGTTTTTAATCATTTATATTCTAATCACCTCTTCAATACTATTTTATAAAAAAACTAAAATTTTCGAAAGCATAATTTGCCTACTAGCTATTCCAATTTCTTTTATTAGCACCGCTCCAGGGATATTTACTGGAGTAACTGCTTGGATTATTTTAGAGTACTTTTTGAATAAAAAACTCTTATTTAAAGAAGCATTAACTTGTGTCGCAGTTTCTATTGCTATAATTAGTTTTTATTTTGTTTTAAATTCTTCTTTAGAAACTTTCGTAAATATAGAAACTTCTTATAATCACTATTTTCAATATAATTATTGGAAAACTTTCTTTAACATAATTGTTGGCACCTCAATTCATTGGTTAATTATTTGCTTCCTTTACTTTATGCTTTTCGCACCATACTTAAAATGGGATAAAGAATATTTTTTGCAAAATAAGATGTTCATGCTTTCGGTTTGTTTTGTTGCATCTTCCTTGCTTTTTTGGGGGGTACTAAACAATAAATTGGATGCAGTTCAAGTTTTTACCAATATTAGTGTTCCTTTAATTAATACAGGCTTGTGTATATTTATAATACACATTTATTTCTGCGAATTAAAAAAAGCAAACTTATTTATAAAACTTCTGCTTGCCTTTATATTATTACTTACAATCTCGCAATCTGAAATTGTAGCTCATGTTTCTTTGAAAAAACCAAAATTCAATTTATACTATAACCAAATATCCAGTGCAAATTTATCTCGTATCGGTGGACTATTGCTTACAAGTGAAGATTACAAAAAAATAGGCTATGCAGAGTATTCCTGCTTTGTTTATTCTGATGAAATAAGCAATGCCAAAAACAAAACAATTAATATTTCGATTAGCTGTCATTTGTATCCATTTGCAGAAGACACAACGCTGCATAAATTTCAAGCCAAGCACTTGGCTCAAGCTCCTTTTAATAAGTTTTTAAAACATCAAAAGAAAAATTATACTTTTAAAAATATTGAAACCAGCCAACTGGCTTTTATTAATAAAATGCAAATGAATTATATCATTTGCTACCCTAAAGCTAGGATTCCCCAAAGCTTACTCCCAAAAATAAAAGAAATTATTACGGATTCAAATACAGGAAGAAAACTTATATTATTAAAATAATTTGAGTAAAATGCTTTTTATTATTTAAAAATACAATTCATAAACAAAGTTAGCAATGTCTTTTTGCTTTAAATTGGCATCAGTAAAAGTATGCTTGGCTTGTGAATAAAAACCTATTCTTTTAGCTATAGTTTCTCCTATGAATTGGTTAATTTCTTCATCAGTTTTGGTGCTTAACAAAGGGCGACTTTCTTTTTTGCGTATCAAACGTGTGAAAATTTCTTCTTGAGGCACATTGAGAAAAATCGTAATCCCTGATTGATTCATAAAGTCCATATTGTCAAAAAAACATGGGCAACCTCCTCCAGTAGAGACAATTACATCATCAAATAATGAAACTTCGGCTAGGTATTCTTTTTCCTTAATTCTAAAATATTCTTCTCCATTATCTGCAAAAATAGCAGAAATGCCTTTTTTTTCTTTTAGTTCTATGTATTGGTCTAAATCTATAAAGCTTAGTTTTAAATCTTCAGCCAATAACTTCCCGATGGTTGTTTTGCCTGCTCCCATCATTCCTATTAAATAAAATCTCATATTCTTAATTAAGTCTAACAAATAAAAAAGTCTGCAAGATGCTTATTATAAACATCTTGCAGACTTTAATAATCGCAAGTTTATAGTTTTAAGTTCACACAAAATTTGAAGTTTATTTTTCTTTAAGCTATTAATAAACTGATTCGCTTGCCAAGTCCATTTTCAAAAATTCTGTATAGTGTTGAAAGTTGAATGTCGCATTTACCGTTTTCGAGTCGAGATATGTAGCTTTTTTTCGTTCCTACTTTGTGCGCTAGCTCTTCTTGTGTCATGTTTGCTTCACGCCTTGCGTCTTTAAGTGTTTCGCTAATTACAAAATACTGAGCCTTCTCTTCAAATTCATCTCGTTTGTGAGTTCCGATTTTGCCGTATTCAATGTCCAATAAATCGTCAAAAGATTTTGCGTTTTTGATAGCTTCATTCTTTTCCATTTTATTTTTTCATTAAAGTGAAATACTCTTTTTTTAATTTCTCTGCTAATTCAATCTCTTTTTGGGAAGTCTTTTGTGTTTTCTTTTGAAATGCGTTAAACAAAACAACTAAATTTCCTTTATCAAAACAGCAGAAAATTCGAAAGATATCGCTACCCACTTCAACTCTGATTTCATAAAGTCCGTCAGTCCCTTCCAAATGTTTAAGAAACTTCTCTGGAATTTTTTCAACCGTCTTAACAATTCGAAAAACATAACCAATCTTCTCCCGAACTTTGTCGGACAGTTCCAAGTAGAAATCCTGAAAGTGTTGCCCATGAAATATAATGAGACGCTCTGTCTTCAGGCTACAAAGATAACTTATAAGTAAACAAAAGCAGTTCTTTTTAAAAAAATATTTTTAAAAAGAACTGCTTAATTTAACCATAAAAGTATCAAGATTACAAAATCAAAATAGGGTAAATAGTCTGCAATTTAAGCTAAAATCCTAACAGGATCTTCCAACAATCCTTTTAAGGTAACGAGAAAAGCAGAACCTACCGCTCCGTCAACTACTCTATGGTCACAAGAAAGAGTTACTTTCATGATGTTCCCAATTACCATTTGTCCGTCTTTTACGATTGGCGTTTGTTTGATAGCCCCAACCGACAAAATACACGCATCGGGTTGGTTGATGATAGAAGTAAACTCTTCAATGCCAAACATACCCAAATTTGAAATGGTAAAGGTATTCCCTTCCCAATCTTTTGGTTGTAGCAATTTGTTTTTAGCTTTCCCGCCCAAATCTTTTACCTGAGCTGAAATTTGAGTTAATGATTTTTGGTCTGCAAATCTAACCACTGGCACGAGCAAACCATCTTCTACAGCTACAGCCACACCAATATGAATATGGTGATTGTACCTTACTTTATCTCCCATCCAAGAGCTATTTACTTTAGGATTTTTACGAATAGCAGAAGCTACAGCCTTGATTACCATGTCATTGAAAGAAACCTTGGATTCAGCATAATCATTGATACTTTTTCGCGCATCAACGGCTTTATCCATATTAATTTCCATAGTTAAGCTAAAATGTGGAGAGGTAAACAAACTCTCTCCCAATCTTCTCGCAATTGTTTTTCGCATTTGCGAAACGGGCACTTCATCATAACTTTCTTTGCCCAAGGCAGGCGCAGTTGGTGAAGCACTTGAGGAAGCTGGTTTTTCAACAGATTTTGAAGGTGTAAATGAATCTACATCTTTTTTAATGATTCTACCTCCCTCGCCCGAGCCTGAAGAAAGCGCAGCAATACTTATTCCTTTTGCATTAGCTAACGCTTTAGCTAAAGGAGATATTTTAATTCTTTGGTTTCCATTGCTAGCAGTTTGCACAGGTACAGATTGTGCGACTGTTGCAGATGTGTTTGCTTCGGCTTTTAGTGGTGTAGATACAACAGGGCTTATATTTCCTGAAAGCAAAGGTTTGTAATCTGTACCCGCTTTACCGATTACAGCTATTACGCTATCTACAGCAGCGGCTTTTCCAGTTTCTATTCCTATATACAAAAGTGTACCATCTTCATACGATTCAAGCTCCATTGTGGCTTTGTCGGTTTCTACTTCCGCAAGCAATTCACCAGACTTCACCGCATCGCCTACTTTTTTATGCCAAGCTACGATTACACCTTCTACCATTGTATCGCTCATTTTAGGCATTTTTACAGCCGTAGCAGGTATTTTTGATAAATCTTGTGAGGGTGTATTTGCTACAATAATTGGGGCAGTTTCTTGTACAACCGCTTTAGGAGCAGGACTTCCGCCAAGCAAAGCAGAAATATCTTCTCCACTTTTCCCTATAATTGCGATCAAACCATCTACTGCTACAGCATCTCTTTCCTTAGCTCCAATATATAAAAGCGTACCAGTTTCATAAGATTCCAATTCCATTGTAGCTTTATCTGTTTCCACTTCAGCTAGAAGTTCGCCAGATTTCACTGAATCTCCCACTTTTTTATGCCAAGCAGCAATGACACCTTCTGTCATGGTATCACTCATTTTGGGCATTTTGATTATTTCTGCCATATTAATATTGAAATTTCAATTTAGAATTTGTAAAATTTCTCAAAAATAGAGATTAATGTTCATTATCAAAAAAACAAGTTCATTTTTAACCAAAAAAAATAATATTTTGGGTTTTAGTGGGATTTTCGGCTAATGAAATTATCTATTGAAATTTGGGGGCTTAAAAGAGTTTTTATTTAAAAATGAATTGAATTTCTATAAAAAACATTTATTTTATAAGATTCGTTACAAGTGAAATAAAAATAATTATATTTGAGCGTATTTTGCAGATTTTAAGTTTAAGTTTGTGAAAGCATCAATTTGTTTTGCTAAACACATTTAACATCTTTAATGAAGATTTCAATCGTTATACCCGTTTTTAATAGCGAACTTACCCTTGAAGCCTTGGTGCTCGATATACGCAAGGAATTAAAAGATTTTAGCTTAGAAATAATTTTAGTAAATGACTGTAGTATAGACAGTAGCAGAGAAGTATGTGCCAAACTTTCGGAAGCTCATTCTTTCATTTCATACATTACACTTAGAAAAAATAAAGGTGAACATAATGCCGTAATTTGTGGGCTAAACTTTGCAACTGGCGATTATGTCGTAATTATGGATGATGATTTTCAAAATCCTCCTTCAGAAATTATCAAACTTATTAATACTGCTGAAAATGGCGATTATGATGTAGTTTATTCTCACTATGCCAAAAAAGAGCATTCCCTTTGGCGCAATATTGCGAGTAGCTTTCATGATAGTGTCGTTACGATTTTATTAAAAAAGCCCAAAAGCTTATATTTGTCAAGCTTTAAAATATTAAATAAAGAGCTATATAATGAGGTTGTTAAATATAAAGGACCATTTCCTTATTTAGATGGTTTAATTTTATCTGTAACCAGTTTGATTGGCACAGTTCTGGTAGAACATAAACCTAGATTGGTAGGGAAATCAAATTATAATTTAGAAAAGTTAATCCGCTTGTATCTTAATATGATGCTCAATTTTTCTCTAAAGCCCATTCGTTTTTTTACGGTTATCGGCATTTTTACTTTTTTAATCGGTATGGTTTTGATGGCGTTTAGTTTATCAGATTTCCTTTTTGCACCCAATATTTTTGATAGCAATGTGCTCCTTAGGAGAAGTACAATTACTTTAGCTGGATTTAATTTAATGTTTTGTGGCTTAATTGGGGAGTATATTGGCAAATTATTTAGATCCTTCAATGGCAAAACTCAATATTCCATTAAAACCAAGAACATTAAAGATTTTAACTAATTTTTCAATATGATTGGCAATAGCAAAGAATATGAAATTATGGCCAATTGTGAATCGGAGTTGTGGTGGTACAAGACTCTTCATTTCACAACTTTACAAGAAATAAGATTGCATTTTGGAGAAAATAGAAATATTGCAATTTTAGATGCAGGTTGTGGCACTGGCGGGATGCTTAAATACCTTAAACATAGAGGTTATTTTAATATTTCTGGCTTCGATTTGTCTGAAGATGCGATTCATTTTTGTGAAAAAATAGGTATCTCTGCACAGTTACTGAATATGCTAGATACAAAAAAAGTCTATTCAGACGCTAGCTTTGATGTGATTATTAGTAATGACAATTTTTGTTTTTTTGATTTTGAAGCCCAAAAACAAATATTAAAAGATTACTTTGATATTATTAAACCCAATG
>JAAFJZ010000117.1 GCA_013298205.1 Cytophagales bacterium | reverse complement strand
AGAATAATATTTTCCTTCTTTTACTCCATCAAAAACGGGGGTAACATCAGCTATCTTTGTACTTTCCAAATCATAATAAGTATAGAGTGCATCCCTAGCCCAACCTTTATAATATCGCTTTTTCTCTAACAAAATATAATTTGGGTCATATTTTTCCCATCTTGCATGCTTTACACCTAGATAAAAAACACCTTCTTCTACAATTTGTTCCTCGACCATTTTTCTATATGGACCATGGGGAATAAGGGCAAAAAGTTTGTCAATTTTGGCATCATTTACAATTTTCATTTGCCTCATATCATACCAATACACATCTTGTACATATGCAGGTGGATCCTTGTATTTCTTGAGTACATAAAATAGTTCATAAACTCTTTTACCTTTTTCTTCTGTTAAAGTATAAGCTTTTTTGGTTTTTAGAGTATAAAAAACATTTTTTTTAACCTTTTTCTTTTTTGCCCCTTTAAGCAAAGAATCACGCCCAGCCCACAGCCTTAAATCATCTTTTCTTTTTACAAGGCTATCTATAATTTCAAGATTTTGGTTTTCCAAACGATTAAACTCATCATTAAATTCTGAATATCGTGGTGGTTTTTTCTTAAAAAGCATACAAGATGCCAATAAACATAAAAAAGTAAAATACAGAATTCTTCTTTTCATATTGGGATTAATATTTGCTATTCAAAATAAAAGCTACATGAAGCCAAATTAAAACTCAATTATTAAAATTAATAGAAGTTTTTTTTAAGCAACAAACATAACATAATATACAATAGTAATGAGTAGAAATACATTCAAAATAATATAATTGGTAAATAGGTTAAACAAAAACAGAAAGAATTCTTTTAGAGCACAAAAAAAAGGTTAAACTTGAAAAGGATTTTCCCATTATTTTAATCCTAATCGTTTTGAAATATTATTATAAAATTAAGTTAAAATCAAATTTTTAATTAACTTGACAAAAGCCTTTTTTGCTTTAATTTGAGTTGAACTATATTAAGAACTTTTTTGTTTATTACTTACAAATTTCATTTTAGATGGTAAAATTTATAATGGTGTATTTTAGAAATAATAATAGTATTAAAACACGTAAAATTTATACGCACACCAAATTAATACCATATTAACAAATGTAAGCATAAATTAACATTATTGCATTGCTAAGCTATTTTTGCAAAACTCTTGTGGCAAAACTGCTTTTTTTGGTTCGTTAATTCGTTAAATTATCTACTACAAATTTTTCTGAATAATCTTTTATCATTTGTCTAACTTGCCTGAACTGCTCTAAAATTTCATTTTCTGTTCCTGTTGCTTTTGCAGGGTCTGGAAAATTATAATGAAACTTTTTTGCCATTGTTGGAAAAAATGGGCAACGCTCTTTTGCATTGTCGCAAACAGTAATTACAAAATCAAAATTTAGGGTTGTGTATTCATCTATGTTGTTAGAAGTGTGATTTGAAATGTCAATTGCATCTTCTTTCATTGTGGCAATGGCTCTCGGATTTACACCGTGAGTTTCAATTCCTGCACTATAAATTTGAGCTTTGTTACCTGCAAAATAGCGTAAATAACCTTCTGCAATTTGACTTCTACAACTGTTTCCTGTGCAAAGCACTAATACTTTTTTCATTTTATTGCTTTTAAAATTAAACGAATAACCAAATAATATTGATGATACAAAATTTTGGGTCGAAACCCCAAATGAGCTGCAAAATTGTGATTGAAACCATGATAATTATTGGTTTTTTGTATTTTATAATGAATGCTTTCATATGGTTAACAGCAACCACCGCCTGGTGTGCAGCCAGCTGTTTGAGCGGCTAAATTTGATACATTGATTTTTAATTCGTCTGCTGGAATGCTACAATTTTCTTTTGCCAAACAGTCAGTTTGTTTAGCAACTAATAAAAAATTATTGTTGCTAAAAGCCAAATTATATTTTCCAATAGTTTCTGTTTGATACTCCACTTCAATTTCTAAATCGCCAATTCCTAATTTCTGCTCAGCTAGCGAAATTATAGCTAAAAGTTTGGTAGGTTTTAAACGGTGATCTGTGTCATTTGCATTCCAAAGTTGGAAATTTGCCACTTTTTCAAGTCGTTCTGTTCCGCCACAGTCTATAAAATGTTTGGTAACGAATCCAACTTCTGTAACGTGAAAATGAGGAGGCACAAAGTCTCCTGTTGAAAGTTGAAAATTTACTATTTCCGCAGTTTCAAGGTGTTTTTTAATTTGTTCAATAGTCATATTTTTTTTATTTTAAGAACCTTAAAGCGGTTTCTGCTATTTTTATTTTAAAAAATTTGAATTAACAACAATTTGATTTCTTCATATCAATTTTGGATGAAATGTTGTTGAAATATTTTTGTAGAATTTCTAATACGGTTTCGTCAATACAGTAACAAATTGCATTTCCTTCAACGCTTCCTTTTATAAGGCCTGCATTTTTTAGTTCTTTTAAATGTTGCGAAATTGTAGGCTGTGCCAATGGCAATTCGTTTACAATGTCTCCACAAATACAAGTATCCACTTTTAATAAATAATCAAAAATTGCAATTCTTGCAGGATGTCCTAATGCTTTTGCAAGTGTTGCCAATTTGTTTTGTTTGGCTGTAAAATGTTCTGTTTTTGTTGCACCCATGCGCTATTCTAATTATTATTTAATTGCAATATTACGATATAGATTTGAAATAGAAAAATTATTTTTCAAATTGGTTGCCTAATAAATAAAAATTGTTGAGTCCATTCAAATGTTTCTTAAGGATATTTGTTTAAATAATCTGATTTACAAAACAAATATTTTATGATTATTTGTATCAAAAAACTTATTTATTTTGAGAAAGTGTAAATGTTTTGTAGAGTTTAAATTAATAAAGCTAACCGTAACAGCAAATTAATTTAAGTTAAAAAGTAATTAATATCTTGTTTTGAAAATTTTGCAATTTTTAAATCTTATATTCTCTTACATTTGCCTTTTGAATCATTTCAATATAGAAAAAAGTAAATTTCACCAAGCATGAACTCTACCCAAATACGCAATACATTTTTAGATTTTTTCGCTCAAAAAGGACACAAAATTGTTCCTTCAGCCCCTTTAGTCATTAAAAACGACCCTACATTGATGTTTACCAATGCAGGCATGAACCAGTTTAAAGATTATTTTTTAGGAAACCAAGTTCCGGAGGTAAAAAGAGTAGCAGACACCCAAAAATGCTTGCGTGTATCGGGCAAACATAATGATTTGGAAGATGTAGGTTTGGATACCTATCACCATACGCTTTTTGAGATGCTGGGCAATTGGTCTTTTGGAGATTATTTCAAAAAAGAAGCCATAGAATGGGCTTGGGAATTGCTTACTGAAGTGTACAAATTGCCAAAAGAAAGATTGTATGTAACTGTATTTGAAGGAGATGCGAAAGAAAACCTAGATTTTGATTTTGAAGCAGAATCTGAATGGGCAAAATATGTGAGCAAAGACAAAATACTGAAGGGCAATAAAAAAGATAATTTCTGGGAAATGGGGGAAGTAGGTCCATGTGGTCCTTGTTCGGAAATTCACATAGATTTAAGAAATGAGGCTGAAATCGCTCAAAAAAGTGGTAAGGAATTGGTTAATGATTCTCACCCCCAGGTGATTGAAATCTGGAATTTGGTTTTTATTCAATATAACCGAATGGCTAATGGAAGTTTGAGCCCACTGCCTGCCAAACATGTGGATACAGGAATGGGTTTTGAACGCTTGGTAAGAGCCATTCATGCCAAAAATTCAAATTATGATACCGATGTTTTTTTAGATACAATTGCGCTAATTGAAAGCAAGACAGGTAAAAAATATGGCAAAGATGAGCAAACAGATATTGCTATGCGTGTGCTTTCAGATCACTTGCGTGCGGTAGGTTTTGCTATTGGCGATGGACTTTTGCCTTCTAATAATAAAGCTGGCTATGTAATTAGACGAATTTTGAGGCGTGCCGTTAGGTATTATTATTCGTTTTTAGGCGTAAAAGAACCTCTTTTATGCGAATTGATAGAAACTATGGCAAGTAAGTTTTCAGATATTTTCCCTGAGCTTAATTCTCAAAAAGAGTTTATCAAAAAAGTAATTTTTGAGGAGGAAGTTTCTTTTTTACGAACTTTAGAACTAGGGCTTAAAAAATTAGATAACCTCATACAAAGTGCTAGTTTACAAAAAGTTATATCGGGAAAAGATTGTTTTGAATTGTATGATACGTTTGGGTTTCCGCTGGATTTAACAGCCCTAATTTTAAGAGAAAAGTCTTGGGATATAGATGAAAAAGGCTTTGATGAGGAAATGCAAAAACAAAAAGACCGCTCACGCTTGGCTTCAGAAAAAGAAGCCCAAGATTGGGTAATACTTTCTACAGAAGAGCAAACTTTTGTAGGTTATGACCAATTGGAAATTGAAACCAAAATTTTAAAATACAGAAAAGCCAAAAATAAAGATGGTCAGTTTTGGGAAATTGTATTGCACAAAAATCCGTTTTATGCAGAAAGTGGAGGTCAAATAGGTGATACTGGCATTTTGCAAACGATAAATGACAAAATTTTAATTTTTGATACCAAGAAAGAAAATGAATTGGCGATTTGTTTTGCCAAAAATCTACCAGAAGACTGTAGTAAAAGTTTCACTGCTCAAGTAAATGCTGAAAAAAGAAATCTCACCCAAGCCAATCATAGCTCTACACATCTTTTACAATCGGCTTTGAAACAGGTTTTAGGTAATCATATTGCTCAAAAAGGTTCTTATGTTTCAGAAGAAATATTAAGATTTGATTTCTCGCATTTTACAAAGCTTACAGATTTAGAAATCAAACAAGTAGAAACGATTGTAAATCAAAAAATTAGAGAAGGAATTTCATTAATAGAACATAGAGATACGCCTATCAAAAAAGCTACAGAGATGGGAGCAACAGCACTTTTTGGTGAGAAATATGGTGATTTTGTACGTGTCATTGTGTTTGACCCTGCTTTTTCAATGGAGCTTTGCGGAGGTACACATATCGCAAACACCTCACAGATAGGAAGTTTTAGGATTGTTGGAGAAAGCTCTGTGGCCGCAGGCGTGAGACGTATAGAGGCTATTACCTCTTCGGGTGCTGATCAATTTATAGATGACAAGCTCAATCTTTTGGATGAAATCGCCTTCAAATTAAAATCACCTAAAGATACTTTAAAAGCTATAGATAAGCTTTTGGAGGAGAAATCCATTTTGGAAGATAAGCTAAAAGTATTTCGTAACTTACAGAAAAACAAGCTAAAACAAGAATTAAATTCGAAGATAAATACTAAAAATGACATTAGTTTTATTTTTGAAGTAATTGAGATTGATAATTTAGAATTGCTAAAAGATTTAAGTTTCGAGCTTAAAAATGAGCATCCTAATATAGTAATTGGTTTGGCAAGTGTAATAGATGAAAAACCCGTGATTTCATTAATTTTATCAGACTTAGCAATGCAAAAAACAGGTAACCATGCTAGAAACATAATCAAAGAAGCTGCCAAACACATAGATGGCGGTGGTGGTGGTCAAGCTTTTTATGCCACAGCAGGCGGGAAAAAAGCGAGTAATATAGATAAAGCGCTAGCAGAAATGAAAGCTAAGTTTTTATAAAAAAAATTTCTAATCTATTTTTTAAAATATTTTCAAATAAAATTAATTACTTTTTTTAACAACTTAATTGATTAATTTTTTTAATATCATAAATACATTTAGCTGCAAAAAATAATGAGATTAAAATCAATTTCGTTGAGAAACTATGCCTAATTACTTTTTTTAAAATATAATTTTCGAAAAATATTAATATATTTGTTCACAATTTTCTTTATTAATATGGCATCCTCTTTATCTATTTCAGAAATACGTAATCAAATTAACAGTTTAGATGAGGAACTCATTGTTGTTTTGTCAAAAAGAATGCATATCGTAAAAGATGTAGCCAAATACAAAAAAGATAATAACTTACCTGTAATTCAGCATGATAGAATAGAAAATTTATTAAACTTTTGGCATGATTGTGCAGAAAAGTCAAATTTGGATAAAGAATTTATCACAAGACTTTTTCATGTGGTTCATGATGAATCGGTTAGAAAACAATTAGAGCAAATTTCTCAGATTAATTAAATATAAATTTTTTGATTTCAAAGAAAACACAGTACGCCATAAAAGCATTAAGTTATATGGCTATCGAAAGTGAAACTAAAGAGAAATTTAAGATTCAAGAAATTTCAGATTTCTGTAAAATTCCACATAAATTTTTAGAACAAATACTAAACGACCTCAAACAAGCTGAAATTTTAATAAGCAAAAGAGGCAAAAATGGAGGTTATGAATTAGCCAAAAAAAGCAAAGATATTCACATGTATGAGGTTATAAAAGCAATAGAGGGAGATTTTATAGATTTGGATTGTTTAAAAACAGATGCAATGGTCGCTTGTGAAGGTTGTGATAATTTAAAAAGTTGCTCAGTAAGAAGATTGTCAAAAAAAATTAATATTTTTATGTATGATAACCTATCAGAATTAAACTTAAAAAATCTTAATAAACTTTAAATCAATATGTTAATTAATATAATTTTAAGTTATGATTGAAAAAATATTAGAGCTTATTGATACAGAAAAGAAAATAATAAAACTCCAAGTTTCATCACATTTTGCTAAACTTGCATCAAGTTTAATTATTTTCCTGATTATTACATTTCTCAGTATTTTTGTATTTATTTGCTTTGAACTGCTGATTTATAATTTAATTAATACTTTATCAGAAAACATTTTATTTTCACTACTTATTATATTTTTATTAAATTTTACTTTATTATTCACTTTTATATTTGGAAAATTTTCAAAGATATTGGCTTCAAAAATTAAAAATTGGTATCTAAATTCTATAGAAAATGATTGAAAAAGGTGAAGAAATAAAAATTATAGATAACAAAAAGGATTTAGAACTTCAATCAAAAGTTTTAAGAATGGAAATCCAAGAGCAATATAATGAAACTAAAGAAAAATGGATTTTCACAGGGAAAAAAGCTGTAGTAATACTCATAGCTTTTTGGTTTACATATAAATTGGTTACGCTATTTGGCAAAAAAAATATTATACCAAACATTCTAAAAAATACATCAGAGTCGAACGGATTAGTTAATACAAAAGAAAAACCATGGTCAATTATTAATCAAATTAAAAGTTATGTAATTTCTTATTTATTATTTTGGGCAAAAAAACAACTCTTACAGATTTTAAATGAACAATTAGTAGATAAAAAAAATAAACCATGATTCAAAATATCTACAAGCAATTGTGTCAAAAAAAACTACAAGGTATAAAGTCTTTAGCGGTATTAATAGACCCGGACAAAACAACTGTTGATGACTGTAAAGAAATATTGAATTTAGCACGAAAAAATAATATTGATTACTTTTTCGTAGGCGGAAGTTTGACTTCAGAGCCCAATTTTAGTTTAATTATTAATGTATTAAAATCACAAGA
>JAAFJZ010000118.1:1934-7506 GCA_013298205.1 Cytophagales bacterium | reverse complement strand
TAAGCGAAAATAGGATTTAAGGTTGTAACCAGAACACCTGCAGCTCCAGCAAATCCTTTTTGCAAGCCATCTAAAAACAAAAAACTATAAAAAGCAAGTAAAGCTCCTGCGCAAAATAAATGAATCCAGCCTTCTTTTTTGATACTAAAATCTATTTTGTACCACAAAATAAAAGGAAACATGGACAAAACAACCAACAAATAACGGCTTGTTAGTATGTTCATAACTGAGCCGTAGCTAGAAACAGCCTTTCCTGCTGGCCAGCCACCACCCCAAATTATCATACTCACAATCAATAAAGCAATAAAAAATGATTGAGATTGAAATCTTTTGAACATTATAATGAATGAAGCTTGTTTTTAATTTTTAACTAGCCCAAAATTAAACCACAAATTGAACACTTTCTAATTTAAGTAAATAATCGATTTAAGATTAAGCAAAAAGTTGGTTAGTACGAAAATTTCAAAAAAGTAGAGTTTTGATAATCATATCAAAAAATTGAATTTAAAATCGCAGTATTTTTTTTGTTTTATTCTTCTTTTTTTATCTTAATTTGTGTGTTAACTTTTTATTTAAAATAATTATTTTGAAGAAATTTCAAACCATTGGTCTTATGTCTGGAACCTCACTTGATGGTTTGGATTTAGCATGTGTTACTTTTTTTGAAGAAAATGCGAAATGGCAATTTGAAATTATAGCATCAGAAACATTGCCTTTTGAAACAAAATGGCAAAACAGACTCAGCAATCTAGCCACACAATCTGCACTTACTTGGGTGCAAACCGACCATGATTTAGGAAAATATTTCGGGATTTGCACTAAAAAATTTATAGAAAAACATAAACTCAATCCTTGTCTCATTGCTTCACATGGGCAAACTATTTTTCATCAACCTCAATTGGGGTTTACTGCTCAAATAGGTCATGGTGCACAAATAGCTGCACAAAATGCCCTACCCATTATTTGTGATTTCAGAACCTTAGATGTTGCTTTAGGCGGGCAAGGTGCGCCCTTAGTGCCCATAGGAGATGAATTACTTTTTAGCCAATATGATTTTTGTTTAAATTTAGGAGGTATCGCCAATGTTTCGTTTCAAAACAAAAATCAACGACTGGCCTATGATATTTGCCCTTTTAACTTGATTTTTAATGATTTAGCAAATCAATTAAATCTTCCTTATGATGAAAGTGGCAAAATAGCTTCTCAAGGAACAATTGATAAAGAATTACTTTTAAAGTTGAATTCTTTAGACTTTTACAAACAAAATGCTCCAAAATCTTTGGGAAGAGAATGGATAAATAAAAATTTATCTTATTTATTGAATCAATCTCAGCTTTCTATTCCCGATTTGATGCGCACTTGTAGCGAGCATATTGCAACCCAAATAGCCAATTCCTTACTTTCAAATTGCGAAAAAGAAAAAAATAAGCTTTTGATCACAGGTGGTGGAGCCTATAATTTATTTTTGATTTCGCTTCTTGAAACCAAAATTGGGAATAAAATATCGGTAATCATTCCTGATAAAACCCTAATTGAGTTTAAAGAAGCAGTTATTTTTGCGTTTTTAGGCTTACTGCGTTACCTAGAAAAACCTAATGTTTTGGCTTCAGTAACGGGTTCCACAAAAAATCACATCGGTGCTTGCATATATTTGGGCTAAAATCAAAATATTTTCCTAATCATAAATGCTTCATAATTTCAATAGTTAATTTTTTTTACCCTAATTTGCGTAGATTCAAATCATTCTAGTGAAAACCAAAATTCATGTTATTTAAAGAAGTTGCGGGCGTAAATGATGTAAAAGATAAGTTGCGTTTTGCTATTGATGGCAATCATGTAGCACATGCCCAGCTTTTCTTTGGCCCAGAAGGGAGTGCGAAATTAGGTTTAGCTCTTGCTTACATAACTTATCTAAATTGCTTACAACCAATAGATAATGATGCATGTGGAACATGTAGTTCATGCCATAAAATGTCTAAATGGATTCATCCTGATGTGCATTTTATTTTTCCTACTGCTGGAGCTAAAAAAGAAAGTGATAAGCCTCAATTGCTAAAAGAATGGCGTAAATTTCTGCTCGAAATGCCATATTCTAACCTTTCAGATTGGGCGGCTTTTTGCGCAGCAGAAAACAAAGGAATGTCAATAGGAGTAGAGGAATCGCGTGCCGTAATGAAATTAATGCATTTGAAAGCATTTGAAGCCAAATACAAATCGGTTATTATTTGGTATCCTGAACTGATGAATTCTTCCGCCTCAAATGCTTTATTAAAAATATTGGAAGAGCCTGCTCCCAAAACCATTTTTATCCTTATAAGTCAAAATCCTGACCAATTGCTACTTACAATCAAATCTAGGGTTCAAGCTTTATTTATTCGACCTTATGAAGATGATGAAGTTTATGATTTTATTAGTCAAGACTTATCAATAGTAAATAGTCGTTTGCCTCAAATCGTTCGTTTGGCAGAGGGGAATTTGAATTTAGCTTTGGCTTTAGCACAAGAAGTTGAAGACGATAAACAAAAGATTTTTAGAGATTGGATGCTTTTTTCTTACAAAAATGATTTTATTAATTTATCCAAATACAGCGATACCTTTAATAGTTTAGGCAAAGAATCTCAAAAAAACGTAATCAATTATGGGCTTTCTATAATTAGAATGTGCTTGTTAGTGAAATATTCTGAGCAAGTCAATGAAAGCCTAAAAGAAGGAGAAAAGGATTTTATTTCTAAATTTTCGGCATTTGTACACTTAAAAAATATTGACATAATCATAGAAAAACTAAATGAATTTCAAAATGTGTTGGCAAGAAATGCCAATACCAAAATTGCATTTTTTCATTGCTCAGTACAACTAGGAAAAGCATTAAGATTGCCTAAAGAATGATATTTTTTAGCTAAATTATTTTTTAACTTATTTGACAAAAATTACCAAATTAATCTTTCCAGTTTACGTCCGAAGTAAAATGTAAATATACACCCCATAAACCTTCTCTGTTAATAGAACATTCCAACCTAAAAACCCTGTCGTAAAAAGTAACAATATCCAAGCCTAAGCCATAACCTAAGATAATTTGGTTCATGTATTTTTTGTTAATTTCAGCAAAACGATCAGAAATTACAAATCCCCAATCAAAATAAGCATTCAAATAAACAGAAAATGGCATTCTTTTGAAAGATTCTAAAGGCATTAGTTTTTTGAAATTTATTTGATATGAAAATAATCTTCTTCTTAAAGTGTTCCGATTTAAAAAATAATGAGGACCATCTATTGCAAAATATTCATAACCTCGCACGAAATCTTGGCTATATCCCAATGCTCGAGCGTGGGAATAAGGCTGAATTTGCGGGTAGGATAGCTTTATTTTTTGCAAAGAAGCAAAATAAAATTGTTTACCCAAATCCCAGTATTGAGTATGGCCAGCTCTTAAAATCCATAGATCAATATCGTCAAATGGCATTAAACCACATTTTTCCACATCGACTTTTATAAATTTACCTTTTAGTGCATAGGCTCTTATATCTCTGCGATCATAAATATAGGTGTAAGAAAGTCCAAAGTAATTTTGCTTTGTTTTTCCATTCAAATAATAATCGGGATTAAGTTTGGCTACGGTGTCGGCAATTCGATTGGCATAAAAATCTAAATCTATAATATGACTTGTAAAAAAGCCTTTTCGGTATGTGAAATTGACCGAAGCATTAAACCTTTGCCTGAGCAATTGTTCAGCACGTAGAAATACCAAAGAATCTTTCCCAGTTTGATATGCTACATCTTTATTGTTATCATAACTTACTCCAAAACCGAATCCCTCTTTTTGCCTTTTGCTTAAAAATGGCAATTGATATTTTAATATATATTTTTGAGTAAACCCTTCTGTAAAAGTAATATTTAAGTTGTCATTTCTGCCCGTTACATTTCGCCAAATTAATTCCAAACCTAAATTCAATCTTCTAAAATCTGCACCTCTTTGTTTATACCATTCATTAAAATTTCGGTCTCCAAATTCTAGTTGTGGCAAAGGAAATATGTACCATCTTTCTTCCAACAAAATCTGAATTTCAGCTGATGCAGTGTCCAGTGATACGGTAACTTTATTGAATAAACGGGTATTGAATATTCGGTTTTCATTTTGTCTTAAACAGCTATCTAGCGATTTTATCTTAATTTTAGTCCCAATTACAAAATCAGTTTCCCTTAGTATAATATTATTTCGGGTTTTTTTATTCCCTATTATTTTTATAGACTTTATTTCATAACAAATATTTAACGAATCGTTCGTTATTCCGTAAGATTGGATTAAAAAAATAGAATTAATAAATAAAAATACAATAATGCTCCTAGAAAGAGAGTAATTGTTTTTGAGAGTAATCAAAGAAATAATTGTATTTAAGAAAGTGAAATTAGATAAATTAATCATTTTTTTTTACTAAAATCACGTTTTATTTTATTTAATGAGTGTTATTAATAAATAATTTTAATCTATGGTCAAGAGAATCAGTTCGTTAGAAGAATACAAAGAAGAATATAAAAAAAGTATAAACCAACCAGAGGTCTTTTGGGCTGAAAAGGCAGAGTTTTTTACATGGCGAAAAAAATGGGATAAGGTATTAGAAAACGATATGGTTTCTCCCAATATCAAATGGTTTTTAAATGGCAAATTAAATATAACCGAAAACTGTTTAGATCGACATTTGCTTACCATACCCGATCAAACTGCTATTATTTGGGAGCCAAATGAGCCTGGAGATAAAAGAGTTAAGATTACTTATAAAGAGTTATACCACAAGGTGTGCCGTTTTGCTAATACATTAAAAAAATATGGTGTAAAAAAAGGAGATAGGGTTTGTATTTATATGCCTATGGTACCCGAGGCTGCAATTGCTATGCTGGCATGTGCTAGAATAGGTGCTGTACATTCGGTAGTTTTTGCAGGGTTTTCTGCTCAAGCATTAGCTGATAGAATAAACGATGCTGAAGTTAAAATTGTACTTACATCTGATGGAGCATATAGAGGTGCAAAAGCGATTTCAGTAAAAGATATTGTAGATGAAGCGGCCACACAATGCCCATGTTTAGAAAATATAATTGTTTTTAGAAGAGCACACACTCCAGTAAATATGCACTTGGGTAGAGATATTTGGTGGCATGAGGCTGAAAAAGGTGTAAGTGATGAATGCGAAGCAACAGAAATGGATTCTGAAGATACACTTTTTGTGCTTTACACTTCAGGGTCTACTGGTAAGCCCAAAGGAGTTGTGCATACATGCGGGGGATATATGGTTTATACCAATTATTCTTTCACTCAAGTTTTTCAATACAAACCTGGAGATATTCATTTTTGTACTGCTGATGTTGGTTGGGTAACTGGACATAGTTATATTTTATATGGTCCTTTGTTGCAAGGAGCTACTACATTGATGTTTGAAGGTGTTCCTACTTACCCTGATGCAGGTAGATTTTGGCATATAATAGAGAAAAATGCTGTAAATATATTTTACACAGCACCTACTGCGATTCGGTCTTTAATGGGTTATGGAGAGGAATTTCCTAATAAATACGATTTATCTTC
>JAAFJZ010000118.1:0-1924 GCA_013298205.1 Cytophagales bacterium | reverse complement strand
ATAAACATATAGGAAAAGGAAATTGCCCAATTGTAGATACTTGGTGGCAAACAGAAACAGGTGGAATTATGATTTCTCCTTTAGCTGGAATTATACCAACCAAACCTGGTTATGCTACTTTGCCTTTGCCTGGAATTCAACCGATTTTAGTAGATCAAAATGGACAAGAGTTGGAAGGAAATAATGTAGAAGGAAATTTATGTATCAAATTCCCTTGGCCCTCTATTTTGCGGACAACATACGGTGATCATGAAAGATGCCGCACAAATTATTTTTCTAGTTATGAAGGTTTGTATTTTACTGGCGATGGCTGTAAAAGAGATGAAGATGGCTACTACAGAATCATTGGTAGAGTAGATGATGTAATCAATGTTTCTGGACATCGTTTGGGAACTGCCGAAATTGAAAGTGCCATCAACGAACATCCTTATGTATTAGAATCTGCGGTTGTGGCCTATCCACATGAAGTAAAAGGACAAGGAATTTACGCTTATGTAATAACTGACAATGGCATTGGCGCTACTTCAGATCCCGATTTGATGAGAAAAGAAATTTTAGCTACTGTAACAAAAGTAATTGGTCCCATAGCCAAACCTGATAAAATCCAGTTGGTTAAAGGGTTGCCTAAAACCCGTTCAGGAAAAATAATGAGAAGAATTTTAAGAAGAATAGCCGAAGGTGATACCAGTAATTTGGGAGACATCTCTACACTAATAGACCCTAGTGTAGTAGACGAAATTAAAAAAGGTGCGATGTAATTAATTTGTTAAAGCCTATAAAATTTAATTTGTAGGCTTTAATTTTTAATCCTACAAAAACAATAGGGTTAAATATAAGCTTTCGTTATTTTGATAAAACCTAAACAATTTTTATCAAAACAGATCATTTACGCATGTCTTGGTAAATTTTTTTATCTAAAAACATATACTCAATTCTTAGAACAGGTTCGGTTTCTTTTTTTAGGTAATCATCTCCATAGCTTATCGTAGTGATTCTAGAACTTGGTGCGCCCATTTCTTCCAAGTATTTAGCGATTTTTAGCGCATAACTTCTAGATATTTTATAATTTTCTTTACTGTCTAATCCGCCTTTGTAATTTGAAAAAATACAAAATGTAAAATTGGGATTGTCAATTAATGCCTCAGCTATGTTTTTAACTTTATTTCTAGATATATCGCTCAATCTTTCATTTTCAAAGTATATTTCAGGATCAACATAAGTTTTGTTTTCATTAATTTTTTCCAAGCTAACATCAGGTAATCTTATTTCATGTCCAGTAACAAATTCTTCTTCATTCACTTTAAGATAATAAGGAATAAAACCAGGTTTTTTTACTTGTAAAAAAAATGGTATTAAGGCCTTTAGTTTGATGTAATATTCACCATGCATATCAGATTGAGTACCAATTTTAAAGTCTGTATCATTTATATCTATAAGTTCTAGTAAAGTCGTTGCGTCTTTTACTTCATCTGCTCTTGGAATTACTTTGCCAGTAAAAATATACTCAACATCATTTCCTTTTGTGAAAAAAATATTATTTTGGTTTGTTTCTTGGTCTTGACTGTCTAAATAAAATGAAATTCCATTTTTTGTTCCTGAAAAACAAGTCTCATTTCGTTCACTATTTAATATAGGACACAAATTGAAAGGTAATTTCCAATTCATCCAAGTATCATCGTTTCTTATTGCAGCATAATTATCTGAGTTCCCATATCCAGGCTGGCCAATCGCACTAAAAAAGATAGTGTTTTCATCTAAAATATAAGGTGCAAAATCATCGAAACTTGCATTTATGCTTTCGTTTAATTTGTATGGCTTTGTATAATAATAAGGCTTATTTTTTATTTGATAACAAACAAAAATATCAGTATATTCATTTTCTTCAGATGGAAGAGAAATTAAAAGTACATCTTTAAATGAACTA
>JAAFJZ010000119.1 GCA_013298205.1 Cytophagales bacterium | reverse complement strand
GCCCAATTTTATAATTTCTTCTTCTCCTGATAATAATACTTTGTTAATTTCTAATACCTATAAACCCGATGGCTCTTCTTTAGGTGGTGGTATCTCTATTGCAAACCGCACGGCTTCAGGATGGGAAGTACCAGTAAGCCTTGAAGTTGAAAATTTTGTGTCTAATTCAACTAATGAATTTTGTTTGTCTACCGACCGCAAAGTAATTATTATGGCTGTGTTACGAGATGAATGTATAGGTAGAAAAGATATGTTTGTAACTTTTAATTTGGGAGGAAATAAATGGAGCAAACCCAAAAATATGGGAAATATAATTAATACTAAAGAAGATGAATCAAGCCCTTTTTTAGCAGCCGATGGAGTAAGTCTTTATTTCTCTTCTCCAGGTTTTGCCGGTTATGGCAGCAATGATATTTTTGTAAGTAAAAGGCTAGATGATACTTGGACAAATTGGTCCACACCTCAAAATTTAGGCAAAGGCATTAATTCTGATGGTTGGGATGCATACTTTACCATACCAGCTTCTGGTAATTATGCTTATGTGGTAAGCAATAAAAATGGAATAGAAGGAAGTACAGACATTTTACGTATCAAGTTGCCAGAAGCTTTAAAACCTAAACCAGTAGTTTTAATTTCAGGTAAAGTATATAATAGCAAAACCAAGGAGCCAATGTTTGCGAATATTAGCTATTCTAAACTAAAAACGAATCAAGAAATTGGCGTTGCCTTATCCAATCCTGTTGATGGAAACTATAAAATAGTATTGCCTGCTGGAGAATTTTATGGTTTTTTAGCTCAAAAAAATGATTTCATTTCTGTAAGTGAAAATTTTGATGTAAGCGAGATAAATGAATACAAAGAAATTACTCGTGATTTATACCTTACACCTGTAGAAGTCGGTCAAGTGATTCGATTGAACAATATTTTCTTTGACTTTTCTAAAGCTATTTTAAGAAATGAATCATTTGGAGATTTGGATAGATTAGTAGAAGTTCTTCGAACAAACCCTAATATGAAAATAGAAGTAGCTGGGCATACTGACAATCTAGGTTCGGCACAAGGAAATCTAATTCTTTCACAAAATAGAGCGCAATCGGTAGTAGATTATTTGATTAAAAAAAATATAGCAAAAGATCGTTTAATTGCTAACGGATATGGATTAAATATTCCAACCAGTACCAATTCTACGGAAGAAGGACGCCAAAAGAATAGGAGAGTTGAATTTAAAATTATGACAAAATAAGAAAATAAGCACAGAGGAAATAAAATGAATAATTGATGTTTTTATGAAATGCTAAACTCTTCCACTTTTTTGGCAACCAACTCAGCATTTATATGGTTTGCACATTGATAATGACCTAAAGGACATTCTTTTTTACCATGATTTCCACACGGACGGCAGTCAAGTTGGGTTTCAAAAATAAAGTGTGTATCTGAAAGTGGCCCGTAACCAAAACTTGGCAAAGTAGAACAAAAGATAGCAATTGTATTTGTGTTCACTGCACTTGCAATATGCAAAGCACCTGAATCGTTGGTGATTACAACATTGGCCTTTTGTATGAAAGCCGCAGATTCTAATAAACTTAATTTTCCAGCAAAATTTTGAACTTCTCTTTTCTTTACTGTTTCAATAATTTTTTGGTTAAAAATAACATCCTCTTTTCCACCCAAAAGGCACACTTCCATCTTTTCGGGCAGTAAATCTATCATTTCCACCCATTTTGCCACTGGCCATTGCTTGGTAAACCAAACCGAAGTAGGCACAATACAGATATAAGGTTTTGCTGATCCTAAATTTGTATTTTCAATTCTAGAATTTGGATAAAGTATCGGTTTCAATCGCTTTAATTTGAATTCTTTGGGGGTTAAGCTCAAGTTCCTATCTATTTCATGGATTCCATTTTGCATAAAATGCTTTACTTTTAAATCGTATAAGAACGAAAGGGGATTACTCTCAAATCCGGAAACAAACTTCGCTCCCGAAAAGCTTGCCAACAAACCCGAAGTAAAAAAACGCTGAATATTGATTACCCAATCGTAACGATTTTTTCTAATTTGTTTTAAAAGGCTCCAAATGCTTTTGAATTTTTGTTTTTTGTCCAGAACCAAGACAGAATGTAAAAAAGGATGTTTTTCAAATAGCTGTTCATACCCTTTCTTGATTAAAATAGTAATTTGTGCATTGGGAAAACGCTCAAATAAAGATTCTAAAAGTGCGGTAACCAGTATCACATCTCCCAAAAAAGCGGTTTGAATTACTAAAATTTTTTGGGGCTCTCCTTGAAATTCCTTCACGTGCTTATTGCGGATAGTTTATAGATTTATACCCAATAAGCAAATCGTAAAACGTACCCGGTGGGCGGTAGTAAACGAAAATTTCATATAAATTTTCTGTGTTTGAAAATGTGCTCTCTAGCGAAACGTAATCCGTTTGTTTGCTATTTGGATTTTCACTTACATACAAATAGTTGTAATAACCTTGCTTGAGCATTTGTTTTGACTCGAAATATTTTTTATCCACATTATATTGCATAAGCGAACTTTCATTTTTGGCATAATTATTAAAAGCACCTACTATATAAATATTTTCACCTTCCTTTGCAGGCACATCCAAGCGAAAATTGGTCGAGACATAATCAGATTCCACACTTCCATTGCCAGTTTCATATCTATCTATCAAAAACTTGCCATTTATATCTATGATTTGGGTGTAAAGCTCTGTGCCACGAGATCTGTCAATATCAAGTTGCATCTCAAAACCTTTTCCATTTTTATTTTCGATAGCCATCACCTGCGTTCTCGCAAAACGGGTACTTCTCAAATCCAAAGGTCTAAATTCATTTCCTCCCCAAAAATTATTTTCGCCATCAAAATATTGATAATCAAGCGAGGATTCGTCTCTTTTGATGTACAATGGAGGTAAACCCTTTATGGCATTGTCCCATCTTTGGTTTTGGCGCACCACCACATACACATCTTGAGGATTGGGCAAATCCAATTGGCTATGGTTAATGGTGAAATCTACTTGCTGTGCCTTGGTTCTTTGGGACACAATATTTGTAAATTTTACATTGCTATTAATAAAAACTTGGTTTTCATATACCATAAACTTCTTAGTAATTGCAGGTGAATCCCAATTGGCATCACGGCTTACGATGAGCAAATAATTGCCTGGGAGCTTTAGCTTGGGTAATATGTATTTGTAATGAATGTAGCCTTGGTAGGTATTGATGGAATAGTTGTAGCCTTGAATTGGAAATTCGTTGTAGTCGTTGAGAAACTGAATATCGCCCAAATTCGATTTTTCCCAATTGCTATTGCAATGGTAAATTTTGACATAATAATTAGAAAAAGGTCTTCCTACATCATCAAATTCAAGTATCATGGGCGCACTTTGCTCCAAACCCAAAACGGCAGGGCGCAACAAATCGAAATTGGAATTGTAAAAAGGATAAAGCAAAACTGTTTTAATTTCACTTTCATAAACAAAATCTTCAAAAAGAACTTCTTGGGCTTTGTTTGCTCTGTTCAGTTTTATTTTTTGGGCAAAAAGAGGAGTAATGGAGTGAAAAAAAAGTAAAAATAAAATACAGAAATATAGATTTTTCATTCAGGGAAGGGATGATTATATTTAATTATTTAGGTTTTGAATGAGTTTAATTGTTTTTTCTAGAAATATATTGAAACTACTTGACTTAGATGCCAAAAAATCAATATCTATATCATTGCAAATTAAATTGATGTGTCTTTGTCTTACTTTAAAAACAGGCCTACTATTTCCATAAAATTCAAATTTAGCTTGCTTGTTATTTAATAAATCAACGCTATTGTCTTCAATATTATTACCTTTTCGTTTTAGGTGTAAGAACCAATGCTCAATTGAAGAAACGGGCAAGAATAAGATATGTAAAGGCTTTGAAGTTGTATTTAATGTTAATTTTTCATTAAGATTAATGTATTCTTTTTCTAAACTAGAATCAACATCTCTGCCATAAACAAATAAATCTATGATTTCACTAGTTTGAACTTTAAAATAATAGTCCTTATAAGCGACCATAATTTCAGAACAACTATGATCTAAGGCTAAGGCTTCTAACCCTTCGGGTACACACAATTGAAACTCAATTTCAAGCCCTAGGTAAGTTGGAATTTTCTTTAAAAATGCTTCAATAAAAGTGCGATGAGCTAAATCTTCACAAAAATATATAAATTTATACTGCTTCATAAAACGGAATTCCCCCAAACAGTCCAACAGTCCAATGTGAGCTAATATTACTTAAATGATCTGAGGGAGGCACGCCTTTTTCTTTTCTAACCACATCTTCAGGTTCAATAATATCGGTTTGAAGATTTTTCACCGTTGTTAGCCCATCTCTTTTATCAAAAATAAATATGTTTTCTGGCAAATCTTTAAATTCGTCAATTACAAAAGAACTATGCGATGTCAAAATCACCTGAACACCTTTTTCATCTGCCAATTCAAAAATATAATCTATAATCTCTCTTAGTCTTATGGGATGAATACCTATTTCTGGCTCTTCTAAAAGTAATAACTTAGGTGGATTAGGCTGGTTTAAAATGCAAAGCAAAGAAAGAAAATACAAAACGCCATCTGAGACGTCTTCTACCCAAATCATTTGTTTGGATTTATCTAGAAAACGCAATTTTTTGCCTAAAACTGTATTTATTGCGTCTCCTGTACCTTTTATGGTTGGAGTTGAAACTTTTGTAATTTCTCCTACACACCGTTTGAGTTCGGCATTAATTTTATCGTAATTATCAGCATAATTATTGTTCATCTCATCCAAAAACGAAACCAGATTTGAGCAATCCGCTTTTACAAAATTATCATTTGAAATTTGTCCTGGTAATAATAAAGACGCTATATTGGCTTTGTAAATTTTTATATTTAGAAATTCTTTTTTTATTTCTTCAAAAATTGGTTCATAATAATAAGAGCTTTCATTTTTAAAAGTTTGAAGAGGCAATAAATGAAGCCCCATGTTAATTATATTATATTGTGGATTTGGATTAACATTTTCAAAACTAAAGCAAACTAATCCTTCATTTTGTATTTTCTCACGAATTTCCTCGGAAATATTTTCAATGCCTTTTACGCGAAATATTGCGTTTCTCTTAAACCCATTGAAATAATAAGTATAAGAGCTAAGTTCTTTTTCTAGCGTTTCAATGTTTTTAATATCAATTATATCAACATTAATTTTGCCAACTTTATGTCCAGCACATTCTAAAAAATATAATTCTTTACCTATGACCTTAATTGTAATTTTAAAAAAATAATCTACATCTTCCTGAGCTTTTAAAAGTGTAAAGCTCATTTCATTGCTCCCATCAAAACCATAAAAATGGCTTTCAATGGTGGGAATATCCAAAATGCCAGCATACATGTCACCAAAAAAAGTAAGAGCCTTCATGAAGTTGGTTTTACCTGAATTATTGGCACCAATCAAAAGATTTACATCTTTCAAATTGAAAGTAGCATCTTTGATAGATTTGTAGTTTTGTATGCGAATATAGTTTAACATAGCTTTTTTACTAAATTATAATGCAATGTCATTGATGTTAAGCAAAAATGCTAAAAAAAGAGCAAAATCAATTTTAAAATTTGAAATAAATATCTCAATATATTACTTTAAAGCATACTCATTGAGAAAATTTAGTTTTGTTTATCTACAGAAACCATTACAAAGTTAATTTAAGATTGTTTTTACTTGAATTAGTGAATCTATATTTTACTTTTTAAACCTACTTTCCCCTCTTATGTGAAAAAAGCATTAGTTTTTTTAATTAGATTAAAAATTAAAAAGCATAATGAAAGCTACATAAATTTAATTAAAATAAATATATTTGAAAATTAAAATTAAACCATATTTGTTTGGAGATTTTTTAAAACCATTAAATTTTATCAAGAATCTAAAATTTTGAAAAAATCAATATTTATATTTTGTACATTCATATTAGTTTTAACTATCAGCAAAGATTGTTTTTCTCAAAACTGGAAAATTGAATACGATTCAGCTAAAGCTAATTTTAATAACTGGAAAGTAGATAAAACTACAGAATGGCTTGAAAGATTTTTACCTGCTTACCGCACAAATTACGAAGATACTATTTTGTTACATGAAATGTTCAACCTTATGGGTAAGTGTTATATGTTTACTGGAAAAGCAAAAGAAGCAGAGGAACTTTTTAAGGAAAATATAGAATATTATGGCTCAGAAGACTTATATGACCGCAACCCTAATTACCAAAGTGCAATTCATAATTTAGCCAACCTTCAATACCATCTTAATCGGTATGATGAAGCTTATAAAAATTATCTTTTAGCCTATCAAATCAAGGTTTTGCATTATAAAAATCAAAGAAAAGAAATTATTAACTTGGTAAGCAATTTGGCTACAATTGCTCGACATAAAAATCAGTTTGACAAAGCAGATTCGCTTTATCAAATGGTAGCAGATTTGAAAATAGAAACATATGGAGCAAAAAGTTTGGAATACTCAAACACTTTATTAACCCTAGGAAGTTTGTACAAGAAAAATGGAAACTTTCAAAAAGCTGAACCTTATTTTAAGAAAGCCATGGAAATAAGAAATGACACTTTAGGCAAAGAAAGTCCAGAATATATAGCGGCATTTAAGCATTTAGCCAATTTGTATTATACACAAGGAAAGTACAATGAATCAGAACCTATGTATAAAGAAATTATTAATTTAAGTAAAACCACATTTGGAGAGCCTTCACCAGAAGAGATAATAGGTATAAACGATTTAGCACATCAATATACAGAAACCAATCGTTATTTTGATGCTTTGCCACTTTATGAAGAAGCTTTAAAAGCAGAAGAAAATTTGAATGGCAAAGAAAGTTCTGAATACGGTAATGCATTATTAAATTTGGCTATTTTGTATCGTACGATGAGTCGATTTGGCGAATCGGAAAGTATGTTTATGAATGTAAAATCGATTTATGAAAAAACTTATGGCAAAAACCACGAACGTTATGTAGCAGCTTTGATTCAAATAGCTGGTTTGTACCGCAATATGGGGCGTTTTGAAGAAGCAGAACCGTTTTATTTGCAAGCACAAGATATTCACAAAAACAATGGTGAAGGAGAAAATTCGCTTTCCTATGCTAATATTTTAAATAATATCGCACTGTTTTATGATTTTATCGGAAAATATGAATCTGCAGAGTTTAATTACAAACAATCTTTACAAATTACAAAAGAAAAGCTGGGTCAGGAAAATGCAGATTATGCTACAACTTTGAATAACATAGCCCAATTGTATAAAAACATGGGAAAATTTGATCAATCAGAACCCATTTACCTTGAATCTATACAAATTAGAAAAAAAGTTTTGAGTGAAATTCATCCAGATTATGCTACTTCTCTCAACAATTTAGCTTCACTTTACCAAAGTATGGGTAGATACAATGAAGCAGAACCTTTGTACAAACAGTCTGTAGAAATCATAAAAAATG
>JAAFJZ010000116.1 GCA_013298205.1 Cytophagales bacterium | reverse complement strand
TTTTTTTTTTAAATTTCAAACATTTTATTCTTTTCTAAGTTTTTTTATTGTAAATATTAAAAATTAGTATATTTACACTATAAAAATATTCGATTTGAAGCTAGAATCTAATTTTTTTTATCTGCAAAAATTAAGTTTATGAATTTTATAACAAAACAAAATCGTCTTTCACAATTGTATTTTGCTTATCTTTTTTGTTTTTGTTTTCAGTTTTCCATTGCTCAAAAACAACCTGTAAAATCAAACTCTATTCCAACAGACCCTTCTAAATTAGATTGCCCTGATATTTACGCTAAAAAGAAGAAAAATATTTTTCTTTCTAGCTCAAACTCTAAATTACCGGTGGCATACTTGATAAAAGAATCCGCAATGATACATTTCGACATCATTAAAGTAGAAGACAAAAAACTAGAAATTCCTGCTTTTAAACAATTTAAGAACAACATGACCGATTTTACTGCAGAAGGAGAAAAAGAATTTCAAACTATTGTTATAAAAATAAGAGATTACTTAAAAAATAATGCTCCTACTAATAAAAAACTAACTCTTTACGTAATTGGTAGTGCGTCTCAAATTCCAACTAGTTTTGATCAAAATAAACCCAACAATAATATAAACCCTGATGGAAGCTCCATAAAAGGTCAAACAAGTATTGAAAACAATAAGATGCTGGCACAGGCTCGAGCTCAACTTTTAGCTAAAAAACTAAATGAGCTTTTTACTGACATTGAAATCCTCACTCCAAATCTTGATGAAATTCAAATCGGAACTACTGTTTGGGATAATAACGCCCAAATGCAGCTCAATAAAGCCGTAGAAACCAATGCAAATGAACTCAAAAGAAAAGTTTTTGAACCATTTCAAAAAGATCAGTTTGTTAAGGTTATTTCTTTAGAACAATATTTTAAAACTTACAAACCTAATTCGTTAACATATTATTATGTAAAAGCATCACCACCACTTATTTATAAAGAAAAGGGAGGAAAAGAAGAAAAAGTATACTCTTCATTTGTTGTTTCAAATTTAACTTACGATATTTTGGAAGGTAGCCAAGCATTTTATGAAGAAGGAGCAAGAGAGGCTTTTTTAATTGAAAAAGGTTTAAAAATAATAAAAACAGAAAGTGAAGGAAAAAAAAAGTGGTATCTTTCAAAAGGTTCGAGAGAATCTGCTACTATTTTGAGTGCAAAACCTGAATTAGAAAAAATTAAGGCTTTATACCGAATAGGTATAATAGCCAAAACCGATGAGAAGTTGATTGAAAATATTATTTTTGAAGAATTCAATAAAAATCATAAAATGACTTTCAAATCCAAATAATTAAATTCAAAATGTTTGATTAGTTTGAGTTTGTCATGCTCTAAATTTTATTATATTTATCAATAACTCTATTTTGATTTTTGTTTTATTTATTTTATCTTTAAGATTAATAAATACCTTAAAATATCAATTATTTTTGAGAAGTAGATTAACAAAATTTGCTCACTAAGTTTTTTATATAAAAGTCAACCAATTAACATTCAATTATTTACATTTATTTTAAATATTAAGTAATTATTAAATTTGCTAAAAAAACTTATTGGCAGGATTTGAAGTATAAAAAAAAAGATTTATAATTTTTAAGAATTACATTTGTAGTTGGGTTAAAAAAACCGACTTTGAAATTTATTTCTAAAACTATCTATTATTAATTTAAAAAACTATTCAACTATGAAATTAAAAAAATTATTGATTTGTACCACCCTAATCATTCTCTTTGGAATAAATGCCTTTTCTCAATCAGACAGTGAAAGAGAAAAAATTAAAAAAAGCTATGCTGAAAACCAACTTCAAATCAAATCTTTGAAAAAGATTCAAGAAGACAAACACAAAGCTTCTGAAAAAAAAGTGGAGGAATATTTAAAGAAAAATCCTACAAAAAAAAGAAGTTTTGAGAAAAATGGTTCAAGCTATTACCTAAAATACATCGATAAAGAAGGTAACCCTATTTACATTAATACCAAAAACAGAGAATCGGGAGCTTTAATAAAGGCTGACCAAATGTATGCTGGTGGATCTGTAGGCATTAGCGTTACAGGCGTAGGAATGATTGCAGGTGTTTGGGATGGTGGCCAAGTACGTGCTACACATGAATTACTAACAGGAAAAGTAACCATGCAACCCAATCAAAATTTGCCAGGTACAACCAGTAGTTACAAAGGAAGCAATCACCAAACACACGTTACGGGTACGATGGTAGGAAGAGAATTAGCCAGCCAACCCTCTGCAAGAGGCATAGCACATGGCGCTACGGCTCAAAACTATGATTGGACTGATGATTTAACAGAGATGATAGCTTTTGCAAATAGTGGTTTGTTAATTTCAAACCATTCTTACGGATTAGCAAATGATAACACAATTCCGGAATGGACTTTTGGTGCATACAACGAGGAAGCTAGAAGCTGGGATGCTTTAATAAAAACCCATCCCAACTATTTATTATTTGTAGCAGCTGGAAACGAGCAACAAAGTAATGGTAATACAGCTAAAGCTGGGTACGATTTAATGACTGGTGGTTGTTCTTCTAAAAATGTTATGACAATAGGTGCAGTGAATGGAGATAAAACAATGTCTGATTACAGCAATTGGGGTCCAACAGACGATGGACGTGTCAAACCTGAAATTGTAACTAGAGGTACGGGAATTAATTCATCTGTTTACGCCATTCCCAATACAAGTACGCCCTCTGATGTTTCTTACAGCGGTAATGGCTCAAACTCAAGCGGAACTTCTTATGCTTCTCCAGCTGCTGCTGCCTCTGGATTGTTATTACAACAATATTATAATCAATTGCATGGTGCTTACATGAAAGCTTCTACACTTAAAGCTATTATGTTGGGTACAGCAGAAGATCTTGGACAAGCTGGTCCGGACAATAAATTTGGCTGGGGATTGCTAGATCTAGAAAAAGCGGCTAATGCCATCAAAAATAGAAGTAGCTCTGTAAGCCCTGCTGCTGCAACTTTTACAGATGCTAGTTCTAAAGGTGCTTACATTGAGGAAATTACCATCAACCCCAATGCCAACTCTACGGATGAAATCATAAGAAATATTTACGGTGCGGGAGGCACAGACACGCTAATAATTTCAATAGCTTGGACAGATGACGAGGGTCCTGAACAAGTTGTTGGCGATGGTGTAGATCCCACACTCTCACGATTGATTTACAATTTTGATATGCTTGTTACTTCTACTTCCGCCAATATCAGACCTTTTAAACCTAGTAATATGGCTTCAAGAACAGCAAACGCAACGTTAGAAACTTCTTGGTTTGATGGAAATGGCAATAATTACAAACAAATTAAAATTACAAATCCTGTGGCGAATGAAGTATATTCTATTCACATCAGAAAAAAGACAGGCTCACCTGCATTGGCAAGAATTATTTCATTGGTAGTTACGGGCACAAAAGTTGGGGGACTTACAGCATTGGCTAATCAATCTTTTTGCACCTCAGCGACTGTAGCTAATTTAACAGCTAACGGCTCTGGAATCAAATGGTACACAACTGCATCGGGTGGTGTGGCTTTGGCAAGTACCACAGGATTGACTACAGCTACTGATTACTATGCTTCAGAAACAGTAAACTCCGTAGAATCCTTAAATAGAGTAAAAGTAACCGTAACTCTAAATGCTACTGCTCTCACACCTACTTTTACACAAGTGTCTGGCATTTGTTCAGGTGCAACTTTAAGTGCATTGCCTACAGTGTCTAGCAATTCTGTTACGGGTACTTGGTTACCTGCTTTAAGTAATACGAGCACCACTTCATATACATTTACTCCTTCTCTTGGTCAATGCGCAAATACTGCTAGCATGATCATAACAGTAACTTCTCTTACTACTTTAGAGGCTCTTCCTCCTGTTGTAACGATTTGTTCTGGAATTACTGTCCCTTTTTCATTAACTGCTTCAGGTGTTAACTTAACTTACAAATGGAGTACAGGCGAAACAGGCACTACAATAAGTGTCTCTACATCAGGAACTTATTTTGTAACCGTAACAGGAACTTGCGGAACCAAAGTTTCTAATGCAGTGGAATTGAGTGTAAATAATTGCACGCCAACTCCTAACCCAAGTTCCCTATCTTATTTTAACGGCTCGAAGCTTGTGATTTATCCTAACCCTAATAATGGTACATTTTTGATAGATTTCCAAAATGCAGAAAACCTTGAAATTTTAGTTTACTCAATAACTTCTTTAGAAGGCAGAGAACTAGCCAAAGGAACTTTAGTTAAAGGGGAAAACACAATTGAAACCACTTTAAGCAAAGGAATTTATTTTTTAAAAGCTGGAAATTCTATGAGTAAGTTAGTAATTAATTAATTTACACATAATAAGTTTAACTAAAAAAAATCTGTTACAAATTGTCATTCCAATTTATAACAGATTTTTTTTTAAATTTATATTTAAAATTTGAATTCTCCATTTGTTAAGTTTGATTCTATTTTTTTACAGGAGTCATGTAGCGCAAGTTAAAATGGTCAGAAATTTTGTATCTTGGTTCAGGAAATTTGAAGCTCAACCTAAAAAAAGGTTGCAATCCTGTACCATACAAAAATCTATCGCTTTTGTAGTCTATCCCTTGGTATTGATATTTTATTTGGGTGTGGTAAATTTGGTTAAACCCTTGGTAATAACTTATGCCTAAGCCCAAATCTACGATTCTAAAAATTTGTATATCTAAAGCCAAATCGGCAACAAAATATAAATTAAACTTGCTTGTTTGAAAATAATCATTGCGAAATGAGACACTGTCTGTAGCTGTAATATAAATAAATTCGGTTACATCCGTGCCTCTGTAACCCAAATTGCCCGACATAAAAGAAACCATACCGGCTAGTCCTGTAGAAAAGCGTATTGGCATACCCCAAAGGCTATTCAAAAGATAAAAACGATTTCCTATGCCAAATTCATGCGCACTAAAAATCCATTTGGTATCAAAATTTGAGCGGTTATCAATCGGTTCTTTATATATATTACCGTCCTCATACTCGGTATATCTGTAAATAAATTCTGGACAAAACCATCTGTTATGTTTGTAAGCTAAGCGAAAAACAGCACTTCTATTAGACCAATTAGAAAATGGTGTCCCATTTAATCGTGGACCTATATGCTCACTTATTCTCAACTTGTGCAACATGGCTAAATCAAAAGAAAAGCGTAATTTTCGATAATCGAAACCCTTGTTCCAAAACAATTTAGCCTCCTCATTGCTGGCTTTTTTAGCAAAATCAAACTTAATTTGGGCTTCAAGATTGGTTATATTTAAAAAAAATAGGAATAAAGTAATGGCAATCAATTGTTTATTTTTCATCATCAGGTTTTGATAAAAATTTAGCCTAAAGTTTATTGAAATATAGTAAAGCGTAGTCCACTATTGCGAAATAAAGAATATTTTGCTTCAGGAAACTTAAAAGTAAGTTTCACAAAAGGCTGTAAACCAGAACCATCAATAACATTGGTAGAAGAATAATTGCTATTTTGATAGGTGTAAGTTGTCGTTCTTTGGCTTATTTGATTCAAACCCTGGTAATATGCCAAACCCAAACTCAAATCCATAACCTGAAATATTTGAATTTCCAGAGCTAAATCGGCTGAGAGAAGAAAATTTGAGGTGGCTAGTTGATAGCTTTCTGACGAAAAAACCAGTTGAGAACTCGTGTTTATATTAGTAATTGTAAGCTTCTCAGATCCAATATACCCGATATTTCCTGATAATTGAGAATATATAACGGAAACGCTTGAAGAAACGCGAATTGGTTTTTGAAGAATCATATCTACTAAAAAAAAACGATTTCCAATACCAAACTCATATCCACTAAAAAGATAAGATGAGCCCAAATTAGGATATCCCGTAAGACTCTCAATGTATAAATCTCCATCGTTATACCTTACACTGCGGTATAAAATTTCAGGGCATATCCACCTTGTATGCTTATAAGCTAAAGTAAAAGTAAGATTGGGGTCAAATAAGCTAGAAAAGGGGGTATTGTTCAGTAAAGGCCTATAGGAAAATACTTCTCTTTTTTTGTGAAGAACACCTCCCATTACAGAAAGCCTAAACTTCCACATATCAAATCGGTTATTTGATATGTTTTTTTCTATTTCTTCTTGTGGCCTATCTTTTATGTAAAATTGGGCATGAGCTAAATTTATTTTCATGTAAAAAAAAGCCCATACAACTAGATATAGGCTAAGTTTTAAACTCTTCATCAATATAAGTCACCAGTTACAACTAGTTGTCTCCTCTCTCCTAATCGAATCCCATTATGAATAGATTTTACATTTATCAATGTAAATCGTGGAACAAAAATCCCTGTCATATCAGCAAAAACTTTATAAGTAGATCCTCTATTATCTTTTTTTATTTCAATAAAGTAACCGCCACCAGTAAAAGATCCTGTAACTCCAGTTGCTTTATTATTCTTGAATTGAGGGACTGCTACATCTACGTTAGCAGTAAATGAAAAATCAGAATAATCTAAGTTAGTTTCTTCCCAGACTTCATCAAACCACCACAAAACTCGTTTTTTTACTTTTTTTTGCCCGAAAGTTTTAGCTCCACAAGAAGCGTAAAAAAACCAAGATGTAGACCAAACTTGAGAATTTAACCTGCAATTTTCTTTTGAAAAGTTTGCATTTGCTCCAATTTCTCCCGAAGTGCGTCCATTAGTAGTTTGTATGGTTGCCGTGTCAGAAAAAGTTAAAATAGATTGTACAGTTTTAGCGACTCTGATCTTATTTTTATACAGGTAGAGCTCCATTTCTTTTATCGAAACAATTTTGTTTTTTACATCTTGATAAAATTGTGAGATAAAAGCGGTATCTTGAGGTAGATAAACGAAAGTATAATCACTTCCGAATTTATAAATAGAGTCTCCTCCGAAGGAAATTTCTCTTTTGATGTTGAGAACAGATGCGAGAAAAGAATCTGGGATATAAGTAGTATCAGGAGGAGAAGCTCTTTCTAATGAGTCGCCAGAAATTCTTCCATTTTCAGATATTATATATCGAGTATGCTGATATTCGTGATAAGAAATAAAAGTTTTTTTTCCAGAACTTGAAGCTTGAGGTAATTCTTTAATGTTTTTAATATAATTACCAAAATCATTTATTGAATTAAACTTCATTCTTCCGTCAACGATTTCGGGTTCACTATAAGAATTGGAAGAAGGATTAACATGGTCTCTTTTACAAGCAAAAAATGATAGCAAAACAATTAATGCTAAAAAATTTGTTTGGATTTGTTTGGATTTGTTTGGATTTGTTTGGATTTGTTTTAATAAATTTTTTTATTTAAATTATTTGCAATATTAACAATAAAATTGAATAATAAAAACAACTTTTAATGTTTTGCTCTATAAATACTATTCACAAAAAAAGTTTTACTATTTAAAATATAAAAAAAATATAAAAAACTTTTGACATTAAAAAAGTTTTCATAGTTTTGCACGAACAAATAGTTTTCATTGGAACAAAAAGA
>JAAFJZ010000114.1:5649-7592 GCA_013298205.1 Cytophagales bacterium | reverse complement strand
ATGATTCGCTTCATTTAAATCATGATCTTCGCTTGCCATCCAAAAAACGGGAACAAAATGATAGTTTGGATAAACTGACTTTAACTTCTTGGCTGCAGATATACAAGTCATTACCTTATAAATGCAGTACAATGGACCTGTTGCCAAACATAATTGATGACCGGTTGTAATTGTAAACGTATTACAATCTTTTAAAGAAATGATATTAGAAAGCACATTTTGATTTACTCCCTCAAAGGAATATTGCTCTATTAAAACATCAGCCAAAATATTTCTGTTAATATTTTTATCTTTCGATTTTAGTTCGATTTGTTTAGAAAAAGATTCAAGTTGAGGTTTAAAATCATAAAAAGCTTCTAAAGATGGGTTTTGATTAAGATAATTTAAAATAAGCGGATTTAAAACTCCGGTTTTTTCCAAATCAAGCAAATGGCATTCATATTGACTCATAAAATAATTATCAAAGGTAATTTTCGGATTTCAAACTAGCTTTGTTTTGGCTTCATTCCAAAAAAAATCCATTTCATTAAGATTAAGTTCTGTAATATTCTTATTTTGAACCTTAGCTTGTTTTTCTATATATTCAAACCTGGTTATAAACTTTTTATTTGTATATTCTAATGCCGCTTCTGGGTCTATGTTTTGAAATCTCGCATAATTAATTAGAGCAAAAAGTATATCCCCAAATTCTTTTTCTTTTTTTTCAGGGTCAGCCTCAAATCTAAATTCACTTATTTCTTCTTCTACTTTTTCCCAAACTTGATTTGCATTTTCCCAATCAAAGCCTACTCCACGGGCTTTTTCTTGTATTCTTTGCGCTTTTACCATCGCAGGCAAGCCATTGGGGACACCTGAAAGTACTCCTTCAAATTTCCCAGCTTTTTCCGTTAATTTTATTTTCTCCCAGTTCCTTTTTACATCTTCTTCAGTTTCTACTTTCACATCTCCATAAATATGAGGATGTCGTCTAATCAATTTTTGACACACGTTGTCAATCACATCTTGAAGCTCAAAATCTTTGTTTTCTGAAGCTATTTTGGAATAAAAAACTATATGAAGAAGAACGTCTCCTAACTCATTTTTAATGTTTGGGGTATCGTTGGTAAGTATCGAATCGCTAAGTTCATACACCTCTTCAATGGTGAGATGACGCAAGGAATGCAAAGTTTGTTTTTTATCCCATGGACATTTCTCTCTAAGCTCATCCATAATGGTAAGGAGTTGAGAAAAGTCAGCTACTAAAGGTTTAGAAATTTGCATAGAAATGTTTTTTTATCAAAAAAAACATTTTGGTAGAAGAAAAGCTAAAAAAGGCTACTTTTTTTTATTTTTCTTATAGTTTTTGGCTTCAGTATAAGTTTCGTGATCTTTATCTGCATGTTTTAATAACTTGTCATAACACAATTCGGCTGATGGAACGTCAGATTCATCTAAACGAATTTGCGCCAAATAATAAAGTGAATATAAATAATACCCCATATCATAGGCTTGCATATCCTCACTAAATTTTATTGCTTTTTCAAAGTATGTTGCCGCAACTTTATTTTCTAACCGAGATTTATAAATATACCCTAAATAAAAGCTGGCGTATCTCCCACTTACACCTTCATATCCAGTATATTGCTTATCAATTTTATTTAAAATGTCTAAACATAACTTCTCCGCTTCTCTTAAAAAACCCATTGAGTAACAAATTCGAGCATGATAACGTGCAAAATATGGGTTGTCTGGAAAAGTTTTTACTAGATAAGTAGATATTTTATAAGCATCTCTGTAGTTATTTTCTTCATTAACATAAATTCTAAGCAAATAAGTTTGGGCTTCTGTTCGTGTGTAAAAAGCATTGTTTGCTACTTCATTAAGTTGTTGTATACCTGTTTTCTTTTTTCCTACAGGAAAAAGCGCAAGAACAGGTTTTAGTAATGGGTAATTTTCTGGAATCC
>JAAFJZ010000114.1:0-5639 GCA_013298205.1 Cytophagales bacterium | reverse complement strand
TGGAATCCATTCCGCATAATAATTATATAAACCTCTACCAAATAAAAATTCTGAGCCTAGATTTATGTCATTTTCATTTTCATGCAAATATTTAACAGCATTTTTTGCTGCCCAAATCGCTTTCCCCCACATTTTTCTATCCGAAAATATCCTTGCTTCAAAACCGTGTGCACCTGCAAGAAAAAAGGTAGCTTCTGGATTTTTATGGTTTTTTTTATACATTACTTTCGCTTTTTCAATACTAGAATCCATTAACGAAATGAATTTAATATCATATTGGGGATTTTCTTCATTGGGTATAATTTTCCAAAACTCACTTAATCCTAGCAAAAAATAAGGTAATGGGTGTTCGGGAAATCGTTTTTTAAATTCCTGAAACTTCGCTTCAGCTTTTTCAAATTTAAAGTTATACAAATCGTTTACTGCGTCTGTAGCTTCTATTTGAATTAAAGGATCTAAAATAAGAACCTGAATTGAGTCTTTAGTTTGTATTTTTAATGAATCTTTGAATTGGCAATATGAGTTTTGGAAAAAAAATAAACAACAAACAAATAATACGCTTTTTTTCATGTAATGCTTAGAAACTAATAAGTTAAAGTTTAAAAAATTTAAAAATAAACGACTGATTATTACCTTTATTGTTGTATAAATTTATTAAACTTTACAAATAAAAATGTTTACAAAATTACTTTTTAATATCTTTTTTACCAACTAATGTTTTAAAAAAGTAAAGAGCTCCGAATTTGATACAAAACTCTACTAGATTTTGAATAAATATTAAGCTAATATTGATAATTAAATTGATTTGGGCGAGAAAGACCAAAATTATTAAATTTATAATATTCTGGGTTATGCTCACTAATTGATGAAGGAATTACGCCTGGTGCCACTTCTGGATACCATCCAAACTGAATTTGCCACAATGGCAAAAATAAAATATGCTCATTTCTAATTCTTAAGCCAATACCATAGCCTTGAAATAGCTGATTGTAATTAGAAAAATTGCTATCTCCAAGCCAAGCAAAATCTGCAAATAAAACTCCTGCAAATCGAAATCCTAAAAGATTAAAAGGTAAATGTATATTGGTTTCTAAATTAAGCGCAATTCTTTTACTTCCTCTTAAAGAAGAATTAAAACCTCTAATTCCATTAAAGTTATTAATATCTAATGGTCTGTTATTAAAAGTTAAATCTTCACCTGAAGCAAATTTAAGCCAAGCAAAGCTTCTTATTTTCCAATTATGAAATCTATAAAGCTTAGTTATATAAATAAAATCTAATGATACTAAATAATTGAAAACTTTATTGTCTTGAAAAAAAGAACCTGATTGTAAAGAACCAGAAAAATATCCTTTACTAAAATTATACCATGCTTTACCTATTTTGAACCCCAAATAAGGTCTATTTTTAACTTCTCCAAACACATACCCTGGCACAAACGCAATTACAGTCCCTACAGGAATATCTTCTGTACGACCTAATCCAAAAAAGTAATTATCTTTAAAAAATCTTCTAAAACTGTAGCCTAAAGAGCCAAATATTGTTAATCTGTTTTGAGTTATTAAAAATGTATCTAATGGAAGTTTTGAAGTAAAAAACAAATTTTGTGCTGAAGCTGAAAAAATGAATTGATTTTCGTTGAATTTATTGTCTTTTTTGAAATTTGTACCTAAACCTATCCAAACATCTTGTTGCAAGAAAGTAATGTTTTGCCTTATTGAAGGCATTAACTGAACTACTCTCCTATCGTCTTGAACCCTATTAAGAGTCAAGCCGCCCGCCCAATGTATAAGGGGTGAAAAAAAATCTCTTTCGATAACTAATCCATAATTTTGAACATAAGGTTGGGTAATGTAGTAAATTCTGCCTTGAAAGAATGTTTTATAAATATTATTAATTTTTAATTCCCCATCCCAATTAGGATAAATAGGATCTGAAGGATTTAGTTTGGCATTTACTCTAAACTTTGTTCCTAACCCTAAAAAATTATTATCAATCAACCCCAAATTTCCATTTAAAGAAACGGGAATGTTAGTAGGTGTTAAACCCAAAGCTTTAGTCAATTCTTCAAAATTATTATTCATACCAATTTCTGCGCCTATTGTCCATAAATCTTGTACTACAATAAGAACTTCTACACTATCTTGACTTAGACCAATAGGTTTTATATAAATTTTGGTATCATAAATATATTCTGTTTGCCGAATATATCTTTCAGATTCAGATATACTCAATGGGTTTAATTTTTCATTTTCATGAAATAAAAGTATATTTTTTATAATAATTTTTTGTGTATTAATGTGAAAAAAATTGCCTGCTTTTTGGACCCATTTTTTAGCAGAAGAATCTGGTTCTAAAACGTTAACTCCAAAAGGAGAAATAACTTGAATACTAATTTTGCTTATTAATTTGTCTTTAAAATCTTCGTAAGGTTGAAAAGTAAATTTTTCTTGGCTTAAGTTATTTGAATTTATTTCTTTTTTTTCAAATGTTAAAAAACCACTCAAAATACGACTAAGAATATTTGATTTATGGGTATATTGATCTACTTTAGAAAGGATTTCTTCTTGATTTTTAATGGGTTCTATAATAGTATCTTTAACTTGCTCAGGTAAGGAATCTATGGATGAAAACCATGGAAAAATAGACAAATATAAAATCGCAAATACCATATAACTGGAATGTAATCTAAAAAACCTTGCTCATCTACTCAAATGATAATTTTAACAGAGTCAATGATTTTGTTTTTTATAAGAATGTTAGTATTCAATATTAGTGTTTAAATAAATTTATCTTGATAATTATAGTTTATCCTTTTAGCTCTAATAAAATTTAAAAAAGATTAAAAAGAATTATGCAGATTTATTTAAAGGTAAAATTTTCATAATTAAAACTTGTTTAAAGGTTTAATTAAACATCTTATTTTGTGTTCTAATATACTTAAAAATTAAATAACAAAGTATAATACAATACGAAATTAACCAAATGCGTTGTTTAACAGCTATTTACAAACTAAAATATAGCTCAAAACAAAAACTAATAAATTTTCATTTCAAATGGCATTCTCATTTGAATTCCTTGGTATTTTTTGATATCATTTAACTTTTTAAAATAAAAAGCATTTTCTTCACCAAGTTTGTTATTAATCCACTTAGTAGAAACTTCTTCATTCCAGTCAAAGAATATTTTTTCAATTTTACTTTTAGATTCAGGAAGGTAAACTATTGAATAATTTGAGTCAATTTTAGCTTTTTTAACCGCAACATCAATTGACAAATCTAAGCCCCCCAAAAGATCAACTAAATTATTGCTTAACGCTTGCTCACCAGTCCAAACTCTACCAGATGCTACCTTTTCAAGTTCTTCAAATTGCATATTTCTACCCATTGCTGCTTTGTTTACAAAGTCAAAATACACTCTGTCTATTTCTTTTTGGATCATTTTTCTTTCTTCAGGTTTAAACTCCTCAATCATACTTAGAAGAGTAGAATATTTCCCAGTTGCTACAAAGTCAGTTGTAATTCCGAGCTTATTTTTTAAGAAATTTTTAATTTTAAATGAAACGGCAAAAACACCAATCGAGCCAGTAATTGAGTTGGGTTGAGCTACAATTGTGTCGCAAGCCATTGCCAAATAATAGCCCCCAGAAGCCGCAACATCAGAAATCGAAGCAATTACAGGTTTTGTTTTTGAAAGAATTCTAATTTCTCTCCACATCACATCAGAAGCTAAGGCACTTCCTCCAGGTGAATTGATTCTCAAAACTACAGCTTTAATCTTTTTATTTTGTTTTGCTTTTCTAATCTGTTTAATGGTAAAATCAGATCCAATGCTATTTTCATCTCCCATTCCACTTACAATATCCCCTTCTAAATAAATAACAGCTACTTGATTATCAGATTCTTCAACTTCATTGTCAGAAGAAATATACTTCTTAATACTTACCCAATTGATTTTAGAATTTGTACTTAATTTAAGCTTATTACTTATAATGGTTTCGATTTCGTCCCAATATTTTGTGCCAGAAATCAATTTGAATTTGATAGCATCACTTAAAGATTGAACTTTCATCGAATCTGAAATTTCCCTAAGTGTTTTATAATCTATTTTTCTTTGTAATGCCACATTTTGAATTTGCGTTTTCATAAACGATTCTAAAAGTTCTTTAATTTGCAATTTATTAGAAGGACTCATTTCGGTATTGCTAAAAAGTTCAACTGCACTTTTGAATTGCCCAGCTTTAAAAATTTCAGGCTTTATTTCTAATTTATCCAAAGTTCCTTTTAAAAAAATCTGTTGCGAAGCCAACCCATTAAACTCTATCTCACCTGCTGGGTTTATATAAATTTCATCTGCTACAGAAGCCAAATAATATGCCCCCTCAGACATATATTCTCCGTATGCTACTATAAACTTTTTAGACTTTTTGAATATAAGCAATTCATTCCTAATTTCTTCAGTGATTGCCCAACCCGTTTCTAAACTTGAGAGATCTAAACAAATACCTTTAATATTTTCATCAATACTCGCTTTTTTAATGGCTTTAATAATTTCATTCAAACCCAAAACTTTTTGATTATTTAATAACGGCAAGTTATAATCGTCAAATGGCTCAGAATCATGCCTTTCTACTATGGGTAAACTAAAATTAATTTTCAAAACTGAATCATCTTTTATAACAAAAGCTTCATCATCACCTGAAAAAGAAATTATTAAAACTATAATTATCATTGTGATAACAGCAAAAATTATAGCGAAAAAAGTGGCAAATATTTGTTTGATGAAAGATTTCATTTTATATTTTAATTATTATCAATATTTAGGTAAATATACACTACATTTATTAAAAGCATGAATTTGTAATGATTTTTAAATATAGTGTTTAGAATTCATTTGAAATTAAGAATTTGTTTAAAAAACTTATCAGGTATTTATATTTATCCAAGAGAATATATTATTTTATTTTTAATCTATCAATATTGACCATTTTATAAATTTATTAATAAAAAAATCTGATTTTTTAAATTTTTATTGATGTTAACTAAATTTTATGCCTCTAATTCAATTTATACTAAATATTTTAAACAATATATTTCAAAAAACATAAAAATTAAAAATTAAAAATAAATTGCATTTTACAAAGAATAATTTATTTTTTTTCAATGTGCATTTTGCAGAAATCAAGTTGTAAAACATTCTTATTGGAGATGAAACTATAAAATAATTCAGAATAAGTCTCAAAAAAACAAGTATTAAATCTAAAAAACAACAATAATATATCGTTTAGCTCTTAAAAATTTAAGGTTTTACATCAAATTTCATAAAAAACACATTAAATTAAGTAGCGTATATTTGCTCAAGTTTAACAATATAAATAATAATGTCATGGAAAGAGTAATAAAATATTTGATGTATAGAGGTATTAGATATGCTTCTAATTTAATTTCTAAAAAAGCAAACTTTGTACAAGAATTAACTTACAGAGGTGCGAAGACAATAGTTGACTCAACTTCAAAGGCAATCTTACATTCATCAGCGCAAAAAATGTACAGAGGAGCTGCATTCTAGTTTTTAATCAAAAAAAAAAGAGGGCTAATTGCCCTCTTTTTTTTTTGATTAAAATAAATTATTTTAAATCT
>JAAFJZ010000113.1 GCA_013298205.1 Cytophagales bacterium | reverse complement strand
ATAGCTTTTGCCTATTATCATTTGTTCCTTCAAACCAAATAGAATTTTCTGAAACTATTTTCTGGATACGCTGGTCAATTATATGTTTATTTATATCCATCTCAATAATTTACACTAGGTTAAGGTATTATTTTTTCTTTAAATTGTCTTAAGATGTGTCTTTTTAGCTTTCTATCAACAAAGATATAAATGACCTGCAGATTTCAAACTAAAATTTGGTTCTTAAATTTATAAAATTACAAAAAACTTATTATAGCTTTCTCCGTTTGCTATAATGTACTTAAATAATAAAGCTATGTTTTCTATAAGAGATTTAGAGGATATCCTCATCGGAAAAATAGATGCCGAAAAAAGTTATTTAAAAACATCTATTATCAAGAAACCCATCTACCACATAAAAGATGAGTTTTCTAAAATATGTTTTGCGTTTAGCCAAATGAAAGTACTTCGTAAGCGACAGGCTTTTGGATAATCGTACCTTTCATACTTTTTGCCTATTTCTTTCAAGATACCAAAGGTAGCAAATGGTATATTTAGTTCTATTTCGACAAATGCTTAAACACTTTTTGAAATTTTTCCATTTTCGGTTGAATCACAAACCTGCAATAAGACTCTCCTTTGTTTAGGTTGTAGTAATTTTGATGATAATTTTCAGCTTCAAAAAAATTAATTAATGGACTTATTTCGGTTACAATAGGTTTAGGGTAGGCTTTTTCATCATTTAATTTTTTAACAATCTCGGTAGCCAAATCTTTTTGTTCATTATTGTGGTAAAAAATAACCGATCGGTATTGAGTTCCTGTATCATTTCCTTGCCTGTTAAGAGTTGTAGGGTCATGGGTTTGAAAAAAGACCTCCAAAAGTTGTTCAAAACTCACAATGTTAGGATTATAAACCACTCTAATTACTTCTGCGTGACCCGTTAAGCCTCCACAAACATCTTTGTATGTAGGTTTATTAACTTTGCCTCCAGAATATCCAGGAATTACTTTTTCCACTCCTTTAACTGACAAAAATATAGCTTCGGTACACCAAAAACAACCGTTTCCAAAAGTAACTTCTAGTAAATTATTCATTTTATTTTCGACAGGTTTATTGTTTTTTTGACCAAAACAATTTAAAATAATTAGAAAAAGGGTTATAAAAACACAAGTTTTTGATTTCATTTCTAACTAAACTATTTTTAAGGAAAACTAAGTTAAATGACATTTATGATTATAAAAATTAAATTATTCATTTTTATAATTCAAATAAGAATTACTCATTTAGCACTTAATGTACTGATTCCTCTTCCTTGTGAAGGTGATGCGAATTAGCTTTAACCTTTCGAGCCCTCATATTTATAAATTCCACGGTAACAGCATATGCCATAGCAAAATAAACATAGCTTTTATGAACTTCTTGGTGTACAGCCTCTATCACTAAAAGAATGCCTATCATTACTAAAAAAGCTAAAGCCATCATTCTTAAGTTGGGATGACCATTTATATAATCACCAATTGCTTTAGAAAATTTTAACATGATAACCAATGAAATTAATACTGCCAAAATCATTACTACTACGTTTTTTATCAATCCAACAGCAGTAAGTATGGAATCAAAAGAAAATATAATATCAATCAAAACAATTTGCAAGATAGCACTTGTTACGGTAAGGGTTTTTTTACCAAATTTTTCTTCTCCATCATTTTCTTCGTGACCTCTTAATTTTTCAACTATTTCCATGGTAGCATTATAAATTAAAAAAATACCCCCAGCAAAAAGAATTAAATCTCTCCAACTAATTTCAGCTTTGCCTAAATAAAACAAAGGGGCTGTAAGACTTATAATCCAAGTGATACTTAGTAAAAGTGCTGATCTAAAAATAAAAGCAAAACTCATTCCTATAGTTCGAGCTTTTTGTTGGTGTTCTCTTGGTAGTTTTCCAGATAATATAGAAATAAAAATGATATTGTCTATACCTAATATGATTTCCATGCAAGTGAGCAACATTAAGCTCAACAAAGCATGAAATGGATCTTGTAGTATTTCGTTCATTTACAAATATTTAATATAATTTTTTGGGTAATCAAATATAACTGTTCCAATATTTATGTGAAACGGCACTCAAACAAATAGGTTTTGAAATCAATAAAATTCAAGTCGTTTTGTCAACTTATGAATTTGCTTGCAATTAAAACAAATTTTATCCTTAATTTTACTGTAAAATTATAAAGTAAAATTTAATTATCAAATGTCAGGCAATCAATTTACTAATAACACGCCAGAAATTGAAGAAAAATCAAATAAAAAAATCAAATTTTCTGAATTACTCACTTTATTAAAACTTCTAAAGCCGTATAAACTAAATTTTTACTTAGGTCTTGTATTTTTATTTTTTTCTAGCATCACTTTATTATCATTTCCTTTTTTTACTGGAAAATTGGTCGATGCCGCTACATATAAATCAATTGGGATTTTCAGCCAAATTAACACAATTGCTTACAGTTTACTAGCTGTGGTGGTTTTGCAATCTATTTTTTCATTTTCACGCATATATTTTTTTTCCAAAGTAAGTGAGTCTGTAACAAGAGATATAAGGGAAAATTTATTTGCTAAAATGGTAAGATTTCCGATTTCTTACTTTGACAAAAATAGACTAGGCGAACTTAACAGTCGCTTAAATAATGATGTAACGCTCTTACATGATATTTTCACTTTAAATTTGGCTGAGTTTCTAAGAGGTGCAGCAACCTTATTGATTGGAATTGTAATTTTGTTTTTCACTTCTATTCAATTAAGTTTTTTTATGTTAAGCACTTTTCCAATTATGGTATTTTTTGCCATTTTTTTTGGAAAGTTGATAAAAAAATTATCTAAAAATACCCAAGAAAAATTAGCTGAATCTCAAGTGATTTCTGAAGAAAGTTTGCAAAGTATTTACGCAGTAAAAGCATTTACTAATGAAGGATTTGAAACCAAAAGGTACAATCATGTTTTGAAACAACTTTTTGCAACCGCTTTAAAAGGCGCTACTCTTCGTTCTGGCTTTGTTTCTTTAATTATATTTACACTTTTCGGAGGAATAGTAGGTGTGCTTTGGTATGGCTCTTTTTTAGTTGAACAAAAATTGCTTTCTATTGGTGAATTAACTTCTTTTATTTTATATACTGGCTTTATTGGTGCTTCTGCTGCAGGTTTGGGTGAAACCTATGCATCTTTTCAAAAAGCGTTTGGAGCATCTGAGAGAATAAATGATATTTTAAATGCAGATTCTGAGCCAATTTCTCCTTATAAAACCAAATTATTTAATGGTAATATTGAGCTAAAAAACCTTTCTTTTTCTTATCCAACTAGAAAAGAAATTGAGGTTTTACAAAATATTAATATTAAGATTGAGGCAGGTCAAACCATTGCATTAGTTGGAACAAGTGGTTCTGGAAAGTCTACCGTAGCTAGCTTATTACTTAACTTTTATAAACCAAATTCTGGTGAAATTTTGTTTGATTTTAAATCATGCTCTAATTTTACTTTGGAAGATATTCGCACCAATATTGGATATGTTCCTCAAGAAACAATTTTATTTGGTGGAACTATTCAAGAAAATATAGCTTATGGTAAACCTCATGCATCTGAAAAAGAAATCTGGGCAGCTGCACAAAAAGCGTATGCTAGCAGTTTTATAGAATCTTTTCCAGAAGGCATGCAAACAGTAGTTGGTGAAAGAGGTATAAAGCTTTCTGGTGGTCAAAAACAAAGAATTGCTATTGCAAGAGCCATTTTAAAAAATCCATCTATATTAATATTAGATGAAGCAACAAGTGCACTTGATGCAGAATCAGAATATTGGGTTCAAATGGCTTTAGATCAATTAATGGAAAATAGAACCACTATTATTATTTCTCATAGATTGGCTTCAATAAAGAAATCAGACATTATATTTGTTATAGAAAAAGGTAATATTGTAGAACAAGGTTCACATGAATATTTAAGTAACATTTCTAATGGTGTTTATAAAAACCTATTCGACAAACAAAATATAAGTTTGGTACTTGTTTAAAGTTTAAAAAACACTCTTTAAAACTCATTTATTGTGTACTTAAAGAGCATTCATCGGAACTTCTAATAATAAAATTTCTGATTCAGAATCTGTCTTAATTTCTATTTTTTCTAAATCCCATACACCCAAAGCATCACGAGTTTTGAGTTTTTGACCATTTATGCTCACATTCCCATTAATTAAAAATGCGTACACACCATTTTTACTATTTTTAAGCTTGTATTCAGCAGAAAAGTCTTTATCAAATTTACCCAAATGAAACCAAGCATCTTGATGTATCCAAACGCCAGCATCATCAGGATTTGGAGATAAAATTTGTTGAAATTTATTTGTTCGGTCTTTTACATCTAAAGTAATTTGGTCATATCGAGGCGTAACATTTTTCTTTTTAGGTGTAACCCAAATTTGTAATAAACTACAAAATTGATCATTATATGCATTGTACTCGCTATGTTTAATCCCTGTTCCTGCGCTCATTACTTGGATATCCCCATTTTTAACAACAGCTATATTGCCCATGCTATCTTTATGTTCCAACCCGCCTTCAAGTGGAATTGTAATAATTTCCATATTATTATGAGGATGGGTGCCAAAACCCATTCCACCAGCAATTCTATCGTCATTTAAAACCCTTAATGTACCAAATTCCATTCTTTCAGGATTATAATAATTGGCAAAACTAAAAGAATGATGAGCGTCTAACCAGCCATGATTGGCATGACCTCTTGTTTCTGCAGTGTGTAAAATCATATTTTTCATAATGTTTGAGTTAGGATTAGGTAAATGATTGAAGCCAATAATTTCAGGCTTTGGGTTTAAATTTTCATTAGTATTTTTACCTATCACAGTTGTAGCTGTAAGTAGACCTGTACCCAATAGACTATTTTTGAGGAAATCTTTTCTATTCATTTTAATAAATTTAAGAATTAAATAGTTTTACGTACAACTAAATTTTAGGTTATGTTAGGTTCTTATTTTGTCCAATAAAGCATTCAGATGAAAAGCTTCAGAGCTTGATAAATTGTTGATAAATAGATTTTCTTTTTCCAAAATGCTATCAACTTCTTTTAAAATAGATAAACCTCTTTCAGTAATACTAATCATGTATTCTCTTTTATCCTCTAAAGATTTTTGTAAAACAATGAAGTCCTTTTGAATAAGTTTTTTAATTAAAGCGGTCATATTAGATTGATTAGCAATCATTCTTTCTAAAATATCTTTTTGACAAAGGTATTTTGGAGAACTACCTCTCAAAATTCTAAGTACATTAAATTGTTCACTTGAAAGATGAAAAGGTTTTAATTTAGAGTTTATTTTATGAGATAACCAGTTAGAGGTAAAAAGAATATTGACATTAGCTTTACTTTGTTCTGATTCAAATGTTTTGATTTTTAAACTTTCTTCTAAACTTTTCATTTAGTAAAATTAGATATATGCAAAACTAATAAATTTAATAAATTAATTCACAATTTTAAATCAAAATTATAAGTTTGAACTATAAATTGAGCTTATTTTGTTTACACTCAAAACTAGGATTATGAAGATAATATTCAAAAAAATAAACAAAGCTATTTTTAAAATGCTTATAACAATAAAAAACGTGAATAATCAATAAAATATACACAATGCTAGATGAAAAAATTCTATTTTTGCAGTTGATTAATTAATAATGGCAAAAAAGAAAAAGTTAGAGGCTGAAATATTGTGCGAAAGCATTATAAGAGGGATGCAAGAAAAAAAAGGAACTGACATTGTTCTGATTGATTTACAAAATACAAAAAATGCATTTACAGATTTTTTTATCATTTGTAATGGAGGTTCTGATACACAAGTATCTGCAATTGCTGATTCTGTGATGGAAGAAGTGTACAAAGCATTAAAAGTCTCTCCCAAACACAAAGAGGGAAATCAAAATAAAGAATGGATATTATTAGATTATATTGATGCTGTAACTCATATTTTCAAAAAAGAAAAAAGAAGTTTTTATGCCCTTGAAGAACTTTGGGGTGATGCAAATATCAAATACATTGAAGAAGTAAATAATTAATTTCGGTTTAGTTTAAAAAAAATGAGTCAAAATACGGATAACAAACAAATTTCTTTAGATAAAAAATCTTCTTTAGCTAAGCCAGCTACAGAACAAAAAAAAGAAACACCGCCTATCAAAAGGAAAAGACCAAATATAAACAATAAAAACAATTACCAAATGTGGCTTATGGGCTCAATGGTATTATTGATATTTTTAATTTCCTATTTTAATAAAACTACTTCTACAGTAGAAATTACCCAAAGGAAATTTGAAGACATGGTAAAAAGTTACGATGTAGAAGAAATTCTGATTGTAAATGAGAAATCTGTTGAAGTAACTTTAAATAAAGAAGGTATCGCAAACTCTAAATACCAAAAAGATTTAGAATCCAGATCTCCTTTTCCCTTAGAACAAGGTCCACATTTTAGGTTTCAAATTATTTCAGCCGAGACGTTCAAAGCTGATTTTGATAAATTACAAAGTCGTTTGCCAGAGAACAAAAGATTAGGATATAAGCTAGAAAACAGACAAGATCTTTCAAACTGGTTTTTTAATTGGGGCTTTTTTATTCTCTTATTATTTGGATTTTGGTATTTAATGAGAAGGATGACCTCTGGTGGTGCGGGTGGACAATTGTTTAACATAGGAAAATCTCGTGCTGCTTTATTTGATGCTGATTCTAAAGTTAAAATTACATTTCAAGACGTGGCTGGCTTAGATGAAGCCAAAGAAGAAATTCAAGAAATAGTAGAATTTTTGAAAAGTCCAGATAAATTTACAAACTTAGGAGGGAAAATTCCAAAAGGTGTACTTTTAATTGGAAGCCCTGGTACTGGCAAAACTTTATTAGCCAAAGCCGTAGCAGGTGAAGCAGGAGTTCCATTTTTTACACTTTCAGGTTCAGATTTTGTGGAAATGTTTGTGGGTGTTGGTGCTGCTCGTGTAAGGGATTTATTCAAACAAGCCAAGGAAAAAGCTCCTTGTATCATATTCATAGATGAAATAGATGCGGTGGGTCGCTCTAGAGGAAAAGGTACCATGATGGGCGCTAATGATGAAAGAGAAAATACCCTTAATTCATTACTGGTAGAAATGGACGGTTTTGCTACCGATTCTGGTGTAATTATTTTAGCTGCTACCAATAGACCTGATGTTTTGGATCCTGCTTTATTAAGACCGGGTCGTTTTGATAGACAAATTAGTATTGACAAACCCGACATGATTGGTAGAGAAGCCATTTTTTTGGTACATCTAAAACCATTAAAATTGGGTGAAAGTGTCGATGCTACAAAATTGGCTACTCAAACCCCTGGATTTGCAGGAGCAGAAATAGCAAATGTTTGTAATGAAGCAGCTTTAATTGCTGCCAGAAGAGGCAAAGATGTAATTGATATGGAAGATTTTCAATATGCAATTGATAGGGTTATAGGTGGAATGGAAAAGAAAAATAAGATAATTTCTCCTCAAGAAAAGAAAATCGTAGCTTATCATGAAGCGGGTCATGCTGTAACTGGTTGGTTTTTAGAACATACCGATCCATTGGTAAAAGTTACAATCGTTCCGAG
>JAAFJZ010000112.1 GCA_013298205.1 Cytophagales bacterium | reverse complement strand
CGAACAAATAGTTTTCATTGGAACAAAAAGAAGAAATATTAAGTGGTGCAACTGAATTGTTCATGCGTTATGGAATTAAAACCATTACCATGGACGAAATTTCTAGGCATCTTTCTATCAGCAAAAAAACAATATATCAGTTTTATGCCGATAAAGATGAACTAGTTATGGCTGTTACTCAAAATGAGCTTTCCAAACAAAAAACGCATTGGAATAATTTAAACATTGAATCTAAAGATGTAATTGAATTTTTTGTACGTGCTAGCGAGTGCATGAAAAACGACATGAAAAGAATAAATCCTACTCTTTTATTTGATCTCAAAAAATACCATCCACAAGCTTGGGCCAGTTTTCAAGAACATAAAAAACTTCATATTGTTCAGCATATTAAAGAAACACTAGAATTGGGTATGAATCAAGGGTATTTTAGACAAGATTTGAAAGTGGAAATTTTGGCATTGATGAGAATGGAACAAATATTTATGGTTTTTAACCCTGATATATTTTCAATGGAACAATTTGATATAAGAGATACGAGCGAGCATTTGCTAGAGCATTTTATGTACGGTGTTTCAACTTTAAAAGGACACAAAAGAATGGATGAACTTAAACAAATTACAAACTAAACCTTAAACCCTATGACAAAAAAAATCACCCACCTGATGGCAAGCATTGCTTTCATTTTCGCTTTTAGCCTTCAAGCAAATGCGCAAAAAACAGATACATTAAAAATGAGTTTGGCAGAATGTGTAGATTATGGACTCAAAAATAGTATATTAATCAAAAACTCTACTTTAGACGAAGAGATTGCTAGCTCAAAAATTGGCGATATACGCTCTATAGGTTTGCCACAAATTACGGGGCAAATTGGTGTACAACACAATCTTATGTTAAGAGAAACTTTTTTACAAGCTAGTGCTACTAATCCGTTTTTAGGGCAATTGGTAGCTGCCGACCCTTCTCTTGAAGGGAAAGTAACCAAAATTTCCAACTTCTTTCAATTGCCTAACTCATTAGACGCTTCTTTAAATGTTACCCAAATCATTTTCAGTAGTTCTTATATTATAGGTTTGCAAGCAGCGAAAACGTATAAAGAATTAGCGCAAAAATCTACAGAAGAGAGCAAAATTCAGACAACAAACAATATCACAAAAGCCTATTATTTGGCATTGATAAATTTGGAAAGAATAAATCTTTTTAACACCAATATCCAAAGGCTTGATTCAATGCTTAATGAAACCAAAAAATTACAAACCAATGGTTTTGTAGAGCAAATAGATGTTTCTCGTTTGGAAGTTACACTTAATAATCTGATTACAGAAAGGGAAAAGTTTGTAAACATCATGTTGTTAAGCAACTCTTTATTAAAATACCAAATGGGAATGCCTTTAGAAAGTAATTTGGTATTGACTGACAAAATTTCAACATTGCAAATTGCACCTAGCGATGCACCAAACAAAATAGATTACAACCAAAGAGTAGAATACAAACAACTTATGGTAAGTAAAAGGCTACAGACTCTAGATTTAAAAAACAATCGCTCATCGTATTTGCCTACCTTGGTAGCTTCTGCAAATTTGGGTATGTTTACTTCCAATTCAGATTTTGGCTTTTTTTCCACCCAAAATTTTTTCAAAGGCTATGATGGAGGTTGGGATACAAATGGAATTTGGAGTCGTTATGGAAGCATTAACTTAGGCTTACAAATCCCTATTTTTGATGGTTTAAGTAAAACCTACAAAATTCAGCAATCAAAACTAAACATAAAGAAAACTGAAAATAGCCAAAAAATGCTTGAAAATAGTATTGATTTACAAGTTGTACAAACCTCTTTGACTTTAAATAGTAGTTTAAAAGCTATGGAAGTACAAAAAAGAAACATGGAGCTTGCCAAACAAATCAATACAGTTGTTTACAAAAAATACAAACAAGGAATGTCTTCTAACTTTGAATTAATCTCATCTGAAAGTTCGCTTAAAGAAGCCCAAATCAATTACTACAACGCACTTTATGACGCTCTAGTAGCTAAAATAGAATGCGACCAAGCACAAGGAAATACTAATTTAAAATAATATCATCAAACATTATCAAAATAACAAACCTAATAATTAATATACCATGAACAACAAATCATTAGCCTTAGCCACAATTGCGAGTCTATTTTTATTTTTAGCTTGCTCAAAAGAAGTAGATAAAAAAGCCCAATTAGAGGAACTTAAAAAACAATTAGCTACTTTAAACACAGAAATTAAAGTACTTGAAAAAGAACTTGGAGGCGACTTAATCACAAACTCGAAAACTAAACCCGTAGCAGTAGCTAGCTTATCAAATCAAGTTTACAACCATTATTTGGAAGTAGTAGGAACGGTAGAATCTGACCAAAACATTATGGTAAGCTCTTTGGCAAATGGCTCAATTCAAACCATTTTGGTAAAAGAAGGTGATAGAGTGGAAAAGGGTCAAGTTATGGCTAGAATTGACGGAGAAACTCTAAAAAAAGGAATAGACGAACTTGAAGTTCAATTGGGATTAGCAACTGAGATTTTTAATCGTCAGGCTAAACTTTGGGAAGAAAAAGTTGGTACGGAAGTTCAATATTTGCAAGCAAAAGCAGGTAAAGAATCACTAGAAAGAAGGTTAGCCACTACAAAAGAACAATATAAAGCTTATTTTGTAAAAGCACCCATTAGTGGAGTAGTGGATGAAGTTATGAAAAAAGAAGGCGAACTTGCTACAGCAGGTATGCCTTTTTGTAGAGTGGTAAGCATGAATACATACAAAGTAACTGGTGATGTGGCTGAAGCTTATTTAGGTAAAGTAAAAAAAGGAGATGTAGTAGAAGTTTCATTTCCTGATTTAGATTCAAAAAGTTCAGGTAGAATAATCAATGCAGCAAGTGTAATTAACCCAATCAATCGTTCATTTTCTGTAGAAGTAAAACTTGATAAAAATTTATCTGGTTTACGCCCGAATATGATTACCGTTCTCAAAATCAATGATTATAGTAATAAAAAAGCAATTGTAGTACCTATCAATGTAGTGCAAAATTCTCCTGATGGTCAATTTGTTTTTGTAACTGATAATAACAAATTGGTAATTAAGAAAAAAGTAGATATTGGACAAATTTACAACTCTAATGCAGAAATTAAAACTGGACTTGTAGAAGGCGATATGCTAATTACTGCGGGCTTCAACGACCTGGTAGAAGGTGAAAAAGTGCAGTTTTAATCAAATAAAAAAAATAAATTCATCTTCCAAAATTTAATTTAATGGAAAATAAAAATAAAGAATTCAAAATAAGCAGTTGGGCGATAGATAACAAAACTACAATCTATGTGCTTACTGTAATCATAACGCTTGTAGGTATTTTATCCTACATTAAGTTGCCTAAAGAGAAGTTTCCGGATATTGTAATTCCTACGATTTATGTAGCAACTGTGTATCCAGGTACATCTCCTAAAGACATGGAAAATCTAGTTACCAAACCCTTGGAAAAACAAATAAAAGCCATTTCGGGTGTAAAAAAACTAACTAGCTCATCGGTGCAAGATTTTTCTACCGTAATTGTAGAGTTCAATACGGGTGTAGATGTACCTGTGGCAAAACAAAAAGTAAAAGATGCTGTGGATAAAGCCAGAGCAGATTTACCCAACGATTTGCCCCGAGACCCAAATGTAGTGGAGGTCGATTTTTCTGAAATGCCTATTCTTTATGTAAATATTTCGGGCAATTATGATTTGAGCAAACTCAAAAAATATGCTGACGATATCAAAGACCAAGTAGAAGGCATGAAAGAAATCACACGTGTGGACGTGATAGGTGCTTTGGATAGAGAAATTCAAATCAATGTAGATAAGTACAAAATGGAGGCTTCGGCTATTACAATGCGTGATATAGAATCGGCTGTGGAGTACGAAAATATGAACATTTCTGGTGGACAGGTTTCAATGGATGGTATGAAACGTTCACTTAGTGTAAGCGGTCAGTTCAAAAACCCTAAAGAAATAGAAAATATCACGATAAGGTCAATGTCTGGTGCTACGGTGTTATTGAAAGATATAGCAGAAGTAAGCGATACATATAAAGAAAAGGCGAGTTTTGCACGCCTAAACCATAAAAACGTAATAACGCTAAATATCATCAAAAGAAGTGGAGAAAACCTTATCGAAGCATCTGATAAAGTAAGAGCAATCGTTGCCGATTTGCAAAAAGAGAAATTTCCTTCTGGCTTAACTATTTCTCTTACAGGAGATCAATCATCTGAAACCCGAACTACTTTACATGATTTGATCAATACCATTATTATTGGTTTTATATTAATTACGATTGTGTTAATGTTTTTTATGGGTGTTACAAACGCATTGTTCGTGGCTCTTTCGGTACCACTTTCTATGTTTTTGGCATTCTTAATATTACCTCTTTTGGGTTTTTCACTCAATATGATTGTGTTATTTGCCTTCCTGTTATCACTAGGTGTGGTTGTAGATGATGCGATTGTGGTAATAGAAAATACCCATAGAATATTTGATAATGGCAAAATGCCTATAAAATTAGCTGCAAAAATGGCTGCAGGTGAGGTTTTTGTACCCGTTTTGGCAGGAACGCTAACCACCGTTGCCCCATTTATACCTTTGGCTTTTTGGGGTGGAGTAATTGGTAAATTTATGTTCTTTTTACCTATTACATTAATTGTAGCGCTTACAGCTTCTTTATTGGTTGCATACATTATCAATCCTGTTTTTGCAGTTGATTTTATGAAGCCTCACGATCCTAATCATAATTTCAGAAAACTTACCAAAGGATTTTGGATTACTACCATCGTAATGGGTTCAATGGCTTTGATGTTTTATGTAATTGGAAATTTTGGAATGGGCAATTTTACCATCACTATGTTTGCTCTTTATGTATTGAATAAATTTATTTTAACACAAGCTATTAAAAGTTTCCAAGAAATTCATTGGCCAAAAGTGCAAAATGGCTACGAAAAATTGCTTCAATGGAGTATTAAAGGCAAAAGACCTGCATTGTATTTGGCAGGAACAGTTTTATTGTTCTTTGTTTCCTTTGTTTTGGTTGGAATTAGAAAACCAAAAGTAGTTTTCTTTCCCCAATCTGAGCCTAACTTTATTTACGTATATCTGAATTTGCCAGTGGGTACAGATCAAATCTATACTGATTCGGTTACTAAGATATTGGAAAACAGGGTGTTTTCTGTAATCGGAGAGAAAAATCCGTTAGTAGAATCCGTTATTTCTAATGTAGCAATTGGAGCAGGTGATCCTCAAAGTGGCAATAGAAGTACTACACCTCAAAAAGGTAAAATTACAATCGCTTTTGTAGAATTTGCAGAAAGGGATGGACAATCTACGCTGGTTTATTTAGACAAAATAAGAGAGGCTGTAAAAGGAATACCAAGTGCAGAAATCACGGTTGAACAAGAGCAAGGTGGACCACCTACAGGTAAACCCATCAGTATAGAAATAAGCGGAGATAATTTAGAAGATCTTATCGTTGCCTCAGAAAACATTCGCAATTACCTTGTAAAACAAAATATTGCAGGTATAGAAGAGTTGAAATCTGATTTATTAAAAAACAAGCCTGAGCTTATTTTCAAAATAGATAGAGAAAGAGCCAATAGAGAAGGTATTTCTACTGCCCAAATCGGGATGGAAATTCGTACAGCTGTATTTGGTAAAGAAGTTTCTAAATTTAAAGATGCCAACGATGAATACCCAATTCAGTTGAGGTTTTCTTATGAAAATAGAAACAATATTCAAAACCTACTCAATATGAAAATCACTTATCGTGATATGAATATGGGTGGTGAAGTACGTCAAATTCCACTTTCTTCTGTGGCAACAGCTGAATATTCTAATACGTATGGAGGCATAAACCGCAAAAATCAAAAACGTATGATTACGCTTTCTTCAAACGTACTTACAGGTTATAATGCGAATGAAGTGGTTGAGCAAATTACCAATTCGATAGCCACTTACCCACAAATGGATGGAATAACATTCAAGATGGGTGGACAGCAAGAGGAACAAAAAGAAACGGGGGCATTCTTGGTTTCGGCACTATTAATTGCCTTGGGTTTGATTATGATGATTTTGGTATTCCAATTTAATTCTGTGAGCAAGCCACTTATTATAGTAAGCGAAATCTTCTTTAGTATCATAGGTGTATTGCTAGGCTTTAGTATATTCGGTTTAGAAATTTCAATCGTAATGACAGGAATCGGTATCGTAGCACTTGCGGGTATTGTGGTGAAAAATGGTATTTTGATAGTGGAGTTTACAGATACTTTAAGGGAAACGGGTATGAATTTGGAAACCGCGCTTATTCAAGCTGGAAAAGCCCGTATGACTCCTGTTTTGCTTACCGCAATTGCTACCATCTTAGGTCTTGTGCCTCTAGCGGTAGGTTTGAATATTGACTTCGTAACTTTATTTACAGAATTAAATCCACATATATTCTTTGGTGGAGATAGTGTTGCTTTTTGGGGACCACTTTCTTGGACAATGATTTATGGTCTTATATTTGCGACCTTCCTTACCTTGGTATTGGTGCCTTGTATGTACTATATTTCAGAAAGCTTGAAATTAAAGTTAAACAAAAATAAAGCGCAAATTAATTTAGGAAAATAATGATAGCTTACATTTTTAGAACTACAAATTTTAACCATATTTTTAAACTTATATTTCTTTTTTTTTCGTTCAATTTGGTCGCTCAAAATGGAACACAAACAATCAAAGGAGTGGTTACAGACCAACAATCTAAGTTTCAAATTCCTGGAGCTACGGTAGTATTGGTCGGTTCCGACCCTTTAATTGGCACTTCTACCGATGCAAATGGCGAATTTAAACTTAATCAAGTTCCATTGGGTAGGCAAAGCATCAAAATAAGTTATTTGGGTTATGAAGAAAGGGTAATTCCCAATATTTTAGTAAGTCAAGGCAAGGAAGTCGTTGTGAATGTAGAACTTACAGAACAAATTATTTCTACAGAAGAAATAATTGTTACAAGTGCTCCAGACAAAACAGCTACTATCAATGAAATGACTTCTGTCAGTGCTCGCCAATTTAATCGTGAAGAAGCTGGTAGATACGCAGGTGCACTCAATGACCCATCACGTATGGCAGCAAACTACGCTGGCGTAAGTGGTACAAATGATGGGCGAAATGATATTGTAATTAGGGGAAATTCGCCTCTGGGCTTGTTATGGCGAATGGATGGCTTGCCTATACCCAATCCCAATCACTTTGGTGCATTAGGCACAACGGGTGGCCCTGTGAGTATGTTAAATTATAACCAGCTCTCAAATTCTGATTTCTTAACGGGTGCTTTTCCAGCCGAATATGGCAATGCGCTTGCAGGCGTTTTCGATTTAAGAATGAGAACAGGAAATCGGGACAAATATGAATTTCTAGGTCAAATAGGCTTTAATGGATTAGAAGCAGGTGCAGAAGGTCCATTTTCTAAAAAAAGCAAAGCTTCTTTTATGATCAATTACCGCTATTCCACACTCGCACTATTCAAACTTTTAAGAGTTAATTTCGGAACAGGTTCTGCTGTACCAGAATACCAAGATATGTCATTTAAAATCGATTTGCCAACTGAAAAAGCAGGTAGATTTCAGCTTTT
>JAAFJZ010000111.1:3346-7680 GCA_013298205.1 Cytophagales bacterium | reverse complement strand
CTCTTTTTTTGTAGTAGTAAACTTTTTTGTCTTCCTCGTTGCCCTCCAATGAGTGAAACTCATTTTGCAAAACCAAAAGAATTGAAATCAATTCTTTTGGTTTTGTCGCAATAGTTCTGTAAGTATTTATTAAGTCCTCGTTAATGTCGTTGATTACAGCTTTTTCAAGGTTTGGAAAGTTTTTTAGCATCCAAAACAAAACTGCACCACTACCAACAAACGGCTCAACATAAGTGAACTTTGATTTTGTCAAGTCTTTCGGTAATGACTTTTCAATGTCACTTATTAGCTGGGTTTTCCCACCTGCCCACTTTAAAAACGGTTTTGCAATTTTAACGTCCATTTAACAATTTATATTGTCTGAATTTATGACATAAACCCATTATTTTATTGAAAACATATAATTTATTAAAATAATTTTTGCTAATATTTAAATTAGCATAATTATTCAATTAAAATATCTTTCATTAAATATGTATTTAACATACAAACACCATAAAATGAGATATTTATATGCCAATTCTTAAAGTTTTAATTTAAAGCTTTTTAAAATCTAAAAAATATCTACCAATCCTTGTAAACCCTTTAAGTTTCCTTCCGATGAAGCATGAAAATTCCATTCATTGTTATCTGATTTTTTTTATTCTACCAAAAATTACAGCATTATCAGTTCCATGCGTAGCATCTAAATCATATCTCAATACTTCTTGTTTTTTTTCAACATCATACAAACGAATGTAAGCATCTTGCAAAAGACCAAAAGTGTGATTTCTAGGTAAAGCATCATGAATAGAAACTGCAAAAACCATTTCAGTAGTTCCAGAACTTAAAGCATCTAAATTGGCTAAAATAACTTCATCATCTCCATCTTCAGAACCATTGCGGTTATCGCCCATGTGTTGTATGGCTCCATCTGGCGATTTGAGGTTGTTATAAAACACAAAATGGTTATCACTTAAAAGTTTCCCATTGTTGCCCAATATAAAAACTGAAGCATCCAAATCTAGTTTTTGATTTGACATTTCCCAGCCTAAACCTACAAGTATTTTTTTTAATGAAGGTAGTTCTTTTGTTAGGTTAAATGAGCTTCCTTTTTTTAACGAAATTGACATAGTTTATTATTTATTTTTATTAAAGAAATTATCTATTTGTTTTTCTGTTTTTGATTCAGAAATTTGTAAGGGTGTGTTTTGTTGTGGCAATGAAATTGTGTTGCTGGTAGAATTTAATTCTTTAAATTTATTCTCAATGTCGGATAATTTTTTTTGATTAGCCAACTCTTTCTTTTGCTCTAACTCTATTCTTAGTTTTTCTAAATCAGACTGGATAGAAATATTTTTTTCAAAGTTTTTAAACTCTTTTTCTACTTTTCCTTGCTCACTATTCATTTGGGTAAGGCTTTCGGCTTCGGCTTCAAGTTGGTTTATTTTTTGTTCATACTTGCTCATATTGGCAAGAGCAGAGCCATCTAAGCCGCCTAAAGATTCTGCAATTTGTTTTTGTGCTTTGGCACTTTCTGCTTTGGCAGAATATATAGATTCTTTAGCTCTAGCCTCTTCAAGTTTTAATTTGTAGTCATCTAATTGATCTGTGAGCTGATCTACAACATATTTAGAGTTTTTAGAAAGCAATTCATATTCAGTAGTTTTTTTGTCGGAAATAGATTTTTGCCCTAAAGCCTTCTGAGCCAATTCTTCATTGCCAGATTCCAATGCTGCAGATGCTTTTTGATACCAACCTACACTCTCTAGTCTAAATTGTTCATAATCTTTTTCAAGCTTTTTTTGATTAGCCATAGCTACAGCGGTAGCTTTACTTGCTTTTTTAATTGCTTCTTCAAGTTCTACAACAGCAAGCTTAATCATCTGCACAGGATCTTCTACTTTATCAAGGGTATCGTTGGCTTTGGCTTTAAAAATATTAGAAAGTCGCTGAATTAATCGCATCCACATAGCAAATAAATATCAAGGTTTAAATTGTGCTTTAAAAATGTAAAGAAGCTAAATTTACTTGAAATTTTATGCTTTTTTGATTTTTTTTTGTCCTAAATTTCTAATATGCATTTAAGTTACAATTTTCAATTCATCAAAAAGATTTTAATTTAAAATAATTTTCAAATGAAATCATAACTTTGTTGCATTATTGTCTCGTTAAATAAGTTAAATCTGTGCTTTTACCGCTTTAATTAAATGGAAAAAACCAAATTAAAAGCCCTCGTATCTTTGCTAGATGATGAGGATCAGGAAGTTATAACCCATGTGGAGGAAGCAATTATTTTAGTTGGCGATTCGGTCATACCTTTACTTGAACAAGAGTGGGAACGCAATTTTAATCCTATTGTGCAAAAAAGAATTGAGGAATTAATCCATCTTTTGCAATTCCAATCTATGAAGCAAAAACTTAGGGATTGGAAAGAAAATGAATCTGACGATTTATTAAAAGGTTTGTGGTTGGTTTCTTTGTATCAATATCCCGACTTGGAATTTGAAAAATTAAAAGCAACCATTGAGCAAATTTATTACGAAGCATGGTTAGAACTGAATTATACTTTGCATCCGTTTGATCAAATTAAGCTTTTAAATGAAGTTTTTTTTGGGAAAATGAAGTTTTCTGCCAACACCAAAAATTTTCATTCTCCTTCCAACTCAATGTTAAATATTGTTTTGGAATCTAGAAAAGGAAATCCCATTTCTTTATGCGCAATTTATATGATGGTAGCCCAAAAGCTAAAACTTCCTATTTATGGAGTAAATTTGCCTAACTTATTTATTTTAACCTATAAAACCGACCAAACGCAGTTTTATATCAATGTATTTAATAAAGGAATTATTTTTTCTAAAGCAGATATTGACAACTATCTTTCACACTTAAATATCGGTACTTCAGATATTTTTTATGAACCGTGTGAAAATATTGAAATCATAAAAAGGGTTTTTCGAAACCTAATTTTTGCTTATGAAAAAGTAGGCGATTTAGAAAAAATTGAAGAAATTAAACTTTTACTTGATTCCATTTGTGAACCAAAAGAAAACCCAATTATTTAACTTTATTAAAAACTAAAACCTCAATTTGCTAATCTGGATTCTTAAATTTATTGCTTTTTTGCCCTTGTGGGTTTTGTATAATACGTTTGGGAAATTGCTTTTTTTTGTACTAAAACACATTTTAAAATACCGCAAAAGTGTTATTTTAGATAATATGAAGCATTCTTTTCCACACTGGAGCGAAAAAGAATTGAATAAAGGTCTGGATTCTTATTATCAATATTTTTCTGAATTGTTTATTGAAATACTAAAAATTAGTCGGATTTCAAAACAAGAGATGATTAAAAGAGTCAGTATAAAAGATACAGAATTAGCTACCAAATACCTTGACAACGAACAAACGATTATTGTTTTAGCCTCACACATTTGCAATTGGGAATGGTTACTTTTAAGGTACTGCATAGAATATCCAAAACAAGTAGATGCCATTTATAAAAAATTAAGCAATGCCAAATTTGATGATTTCATAAAAGAACAAAGGTCTAAGTTTGGAGCATTTCCTATTGAAATGAATAATTTGGGTCGAGAATGTGTGAATAGAAAAGATTTAACTAGAATTATAGCATTGGTAGCCGACCAAAGTCCTGCAGGCGTAAAAGGAGCATACAAAGGGATGCTACTTAATAGAGAAACTGTATTCTTTGTAGGACCTCAGAAATTAACTGAAAAATTTGGATACCCTGTTCTTTATGCAGGAATGAGACGTTTAGGAAAGGGAAAATATGAAATGTATTTTGAAGAAATCTGTGATGGTAAAGACCCTAAAAATACTGACATTATAGGATTGTATATTAAAGCACTAACCAAAAACATAAACGAATTTCCATATTTTTGGCTTTGGTCACATAAAAGATGGAAATTTGATATGTCTAAAATTTAAAATGAACATCAATTCAAAATTTTATTTGAATTCAGTTTTGCTTTAACATTCATTTTATAAAAACAGTTAAGCCATTTCTTTAGGGCTGAAATGATTTATAAATTCAATATATTTCATCATGGCACTTTCTTTGCTCATGCCTTTTAGTTCTGCCCACGCACCATATTTTGCCTGACCTATAATATCATAAATATTGGTAGGTTTTTCAATATTTATATCACCTACTGTAGATTGCTTAAAAAGAGAATACATTTTTAAAAGTGAAATATTGTCTTGTGAAGGTAAAAGTTTAGAATCTTTTACAGCTTGTTGAAAGTCATTGAATAAGTCCATTTTAGTAATAGTTTAAGTGTACAAGAATGAATAATTTAAAAATTAATTAGTACTCAGTTAATGGTTTTGAACTTTAT
>JAAFJZ010000111.1:0-3336 GCA_013298205.1 Cytophagales bacterium | reverse complement strand
AACTTTATTTATATAATTTGATAACGACAAAAAGAAATCAAAGTTGTATAATTTAATTAAATTATTGAATAAAAACTAGTTTTTCGATTTAATATACCCTCTTAACTTAAAAAATCTTAACAAAACATTTAAAAAATAACTAATAAAATTACTTTTGCTTTATTCGATTTTAAATTTAATTTTATCCAAGCTATATTTGATATACCTGCTATTTGTTTTGCTCTTGGGGTGAGTAGGGTAGTAATTTGCCCTGGATCCAGAAGTGCGCCTCTTACTCTTGCTTTTGCGTCTCACCCAACGATTCAAAAATTTGTGGTTTCAGATGAACGTTCGGCAGCCTATATGGCACTTGGAATGGCACAATCGTTACAAGAACCTGTAGTTTTGATTTGCACTTCTGGTACAGCTGCACTCAATTTTTATCCTGCCATTGCAGAAGCATTTTATCAAAAAATTCCTCTGCTTATTTTTACAGGAGATAGACCACCTGAATGGATAGACCAAGGAAATGGGCAATCTATTCGCCAGTTTGAAGTTTTTCGCAACCACGTAAAAGCTTCATATCAAATGCCGTTGGATTATGTTCATAAAGACTCAATTTGGCAAATCAATAGAAATGTAAATGAAGCCATTTTAAAAGCTACTACCTTTCCATTTGGACCAATTCATATAAATTTTCCATTTCGTGAACCATTTTATCCTCTTGATAACCAAGAAATAAAATTTTCAGATCAACCTCATATAATCCACTTTTATGCAAATCAATCTTCTTTAACTAAAGATTCTTGGCAAGAAATAATTCTTTTGCTTCAAGCAAATCCTAAAAAATTAATATTAGCAGGTTTTGGTTTTCCTAATAGAAAATTAATTAACGCACTAAATGCCTTTCAATACAATAACCCGATTCCGGTGATTTGTGAATCTACATCCAATTTGCATAAATTGTCAAGTACCATTTTGCAAGCTGAAACTATTTTAAAAGGAAACACAAATCAAGATTTTTCACCGCAATTATTAATTACATTTGGAGGTGAAATTATTTCTAAACACATAAAAAATTATTTTAGAAATTATAATTCCAAGCTTCATTTTCATATTTCAAATGAAGATGTGATATATGATCCATTGCAATCTATTACTCATCACATCAAACTGGCTCCCGAAGATTTTTTTATAGAGCTTTCTAACAAATCGTTTCTAAATACAGACTCCGATTTTTTAAATATTTGGAAGCAAGAAAATGAAAAATTAAAAAAATTAAAAAATGAATACTTCAAAAACAACCAAGATTGGAATGAACTATCTGCTATTCATCGTTTGATTCAAGTAATTCCAGCAAATACAGCAATTCATGTAGGAAATAGTATGCCTATACGATACTTTAATATTCTATTAAATAATGAAATAAATGAAAATATTGAAATTTTTTCCAATAGAGGTACAAGTGGAATAGATGGAAGTGTAAGTTCGGCTATTGGTGGGGCTTTGGTTAACGAAAAGTTAAACGTACTTTTGTTGGGCGATATGTCGTTTTTTTATGATAGAAATGCTTTTTGGATTCAAAATTTACCTGACAATTTAAGAATAATTGTATTTAATAATCATGGAGGAGGAATTTTTAGGCTCGTTGAAGGCTCTTCTGTAAGACCAGAATTAGAAACTTATTTTGAAACCAAACAAAACCTAAAAGCTATTCATTTAGCACAGGAATATGGAATAAAATATTATAACATAACAAATTTAAAGGAATTTGAACATATTTTACCCGATTTCTTAGATTTGAAAAAGAAGATTCAGATTATTGAAATTGAAACTAACACGAAAGAAAGTGCAAATATTTTTAAAAAATTTATTTCTGCTATTGAAAAAAATAAATGAAATCTTTTGCTATTATTGGTTTAATATTTTGTTTTTCTCTTGCTACAATTAGTCTACAAAATAAAAGTTTACCCGTGAAAAATGACCCAACAGCTTATGTGATAAAAGATTTGGATTCTTACAAAGAATCGGGGTCAAAAACCGAAGAAAGAAACCCATTTACAAATCCTACAAACTACAAAAAAACGTCTTCTCCTGAAAAAGGAATTGATTTGAAAGATGATTTTAAGAACAAAAAAGTGAAAAATAATAATCCTTTAACAAATAAAGGGAATTACAAAGCTGGATTTTCAAATAATGAAAATAAAGATTAAGTGCAATTGTTATTTTTTATTGTAAAACCAAGTACAAACACAAACCAAGAATGACTCCAAACGTGGGAATCATAGCTTCTTCCAGATTTAATCCATATTTTCGAGAACGCATTTTTGTGCTTTTCTCTAAAATTTTACCATTTAAAGATTGGTACTTATAATTTACTCTATATAATCTAGGTAAAGCGAGATTCTTGCCAATAAACTTTGTAATCTCTTTTTGTTTGATTCCAGGACTTACTCTTGGAGGCGAAAACTCATTTCTAGCCCAAATATTGCCTTGGTTAAGTAAAATTTTATAATCAGCAACAACTTTTACAGGCTTACCAAATTTTTTGATTAAAGGTATTTTATAGTAATAAATTGCACGAATCATATACTGTTCAAACTCATTATACACACATTTATCAGTGAGTTTGAAACCTAATTTAGTTAAGCCTAAAGTATCGTTTTCAAAATTCAAACTCATTTCAGAATATGGATATTCATCATGTGAAGTTAAGTATTTTTGTATATGAAAGTTAATTACACTCTCTAAACTATCATAAGCCCAAGGATAGGTTTTGGAGAGTGAGTAGCTGATTTTTTTTCGCTCCTTGTCAAAAAGTATTTCTTTTTTTCTCAAAGTTTTGTTTAAATCTGGATAATTATCAAATTTAAAATCTTGACAAAAAACTCTAAATACAGGATTGGCAGCATCTTTTGGAACATCAAAAACATATTTCCACCTTGTCGTTTTCTCCTTTCCTAATGTATCAAAATAATACATAGGATAATCTACTCTTGGAATAGTTTCTTTAAGGTTGTATTTTGGATGCTTATCAAGTTGTATAGCTTCTCGTGGTTTGAGCAAAATCAATTTATCGTCTAATACTTTTTCAAAACTAAAACTCGGGCCTAAGCTATCGGGATAGTTTAAAGCTTCAGCTCCTAACCAAGGTGATATATCATTTGAATCACAAACAATTTTAGTTAAAACAATGACATTGAATGATTTAGAAACAGTATCATAATTTGAGTGTAAAATCTTAACGTTATATTGGGCGTGTAAAGATTGAGAAATGAAAAATATGCTAATATAAAAAACTAAAAACCACTTTGGAAATTTTATAGTTTTTGATTTTATAATATTGTGGTAATGAAT
>JAAFJZ010000110.1 GCA_013298205.1 Cytophagales bacterium | reverse complement strand
TTTAATTTTAGCACTTTCTTTTCGACAAGAAGAGGATGTAAAAAAAGATAAAATGGTTGTTGTACCGCCTTTAATTCGCAAAGAGGTTAAAACACAAATACCTGAAAATCATGGACATATATTAGCTTATATGGTAAATAGTGGCTATGGTGAAGATTTGATAGAATGGCATAAACATAATTCTGAAACCAAAATTTTCGCTTTTTGGGATAATAAAAAAGTGGAAAATGGATTTCAACCCCACCCCAACCTTACTTTTTTTCATTTAAACGATAAGCTTTTTATGGAATACATGCGCACATGTGCTGGCTACATAAGTTCGGCAGGGTTTGAATCTATATGTGAAGCCATGTATTTGAAAAAACCTATTCTCATGATTCCTACTCGAAACCATTTTGAGCAACAATGTAACGCAATAGATGCTGTAAATTCTAATGCAGGTATAACCAGCAACGAATATAATCCTTCTTTGCTTTTGGAATATATAAAAAATCAAAAAACTGATTATCAGGAATTTATAAAATGGGAATCTCAAACTGAAGCAAAATTTATTTCAGCTTTAAATTCTTTGTTTAAGCGTAAAAATGAGTAAAAAATAGCAATATAGGCTTTTAACTTGGGCGTGCCCCAAGGGTCAGGCTATCGCTACAAGTCCGCGCTTCGTGCCTCGCTTGCGGGCTTTTCGCTCTATCCTTCACGCTTTAGAAATCGGTATAGCATTTATTTCAGCATTAAATTCTTTGTTTTTAACATGTATAAATTAAATTAAAATAGTTAAAAAATAAATTTCTTATTTTAAGCTACCTTCCAAATATTTTAAAACCAAAGTTGATTTACTGCCATTTGTTAAGGTAACCACCTCTGTTTGTCGATTTTGAGAATCATATTTGTAACTTATATTTTCCTTTAATGAATTATTTGTTGCAAAAGTTGAAAGAATCTTATTGCTTGAATTATAAGTATTTGTAATGGTGGTTCGTTTTTCTAAACCATCTATATAATCTACAATTTCTCTTTTCACCTCATTATTTTTTTCATCATATTCTATAAAAGTTTCGTTTTCAAGTTTATGTTGTTTTCCATTTAGATAAAGTTCCTGAATTTTTATGAATGACACTTTAATGGGTAGATTTTTGTTGTTAAACTCAATTTCTGTGTATTCAAGAGTGTCTTTATTAGTAGAATAATATCCGAAGTAATTCAAACTATCAAATGAAGTGTATCCTAGTTTACAAAATGTTGAGTATTTCTCACCTTTTTCAAAAGTGTAATTTTTGATTTCTTGACCTTTACTATTAAATTCTTTGCCAAAAAATGTATTTGGATCTGTATAATCTAATAAATTAATGCTTTTTAATGGTGTATATTCGCCAATTTTAATTTTTTTCATTGCTTTATTTTTCTTTAAAGAAATATAATCTGGCAGTTTAATTACATCTTTAAATGAACGAATAGATTCAAAAAACTTTTTATCTTCTATTGATACAGCACCTTCTACAAATGAATTACTAGGAAAATCGTCAGTTATTGATACACTATCTATTACAATTGAATTATCCACAAGAGTTTGTAAAAACAAAACTGTACTATCCTTTTTTATTTTTTCATGGTAAATTATTAGCAAAGGTTGTATAGTTTCTAAAAATATTTCTTCTTTCAAATCGCCTCCAATGTATTTGAAAGCAGATACTTTATAAGTTTGTCCACTATGGTTCCATTCAAAAATAAGCCTTCTTTTGCTATCTAATTCTTTGATATTTTTTAGTTTCCCATTTACAAAACAATGAATGATACTAGTTTTTTCTTGAGCTTTTGGTTTTGAAATAAATAATAAAGTTAATGTGATTAGAAATAAATATTTCATTTTTATAGTTTTAAATTTTGGTTACATATTAATCAAGGTTGATTAATTTTTTGTTAATTTTGATTTTTACAAACGTAATTTAAACAAAAAAATACAATTATGAATTGGATTTATTTTAATAGAGACGCAAAATCAAGAGAAGTGGAAAACTTTTCTACTGCAATTTTGTATTTGAGACCATATCAATATGATGAAAATAAAGAGATGCTTGTGGGTGAGAAAATCGTTTGGTTAGATATATTGTGTATGGAGCGCATGCTTTCTACAACCACTTTTGATGAAGAAACAAGAAAAAAAGCACAAGAAATGTATTTCAAAAATTTGGATAATAAAGAATCTAATATTGTTAAAAGGAGGTAAATAATCCGATATTCGCCTCTCGAACCGAAGTATACCTTGATAAAGAAACTATAAACAAAGAAGAAATGTTGGAATGGGTAAAAAAAATATTTACGATTGATAACATTCCTTTTGATACCTTCAAAGAAACTAGTTTTAATGAATTTGCCGATACAAACCCTATCATGCAGATGTTTAGCCTTGAAAATGTTAAAAAGTTTGAAGACAAACTAGGTAAAGATTGGTGGAAATCTGAATGAAAAAATATTTTATTTGTTAAAAATTCATTTTTAACAAATAAAATATTTTAATAACACTTTTATTTTAATAACAACTTCTTTATTTATTCACAATCTATAGTTTTTGATCTATTGGGTGTGGAAGAATTGTTTTCATAATATTCTATTAAGAATTTTCCTTTTGTAAATGACATTTTTAAGTCGCATACTTTACCTGACTCGGTTGCCGTAAATGTTTGTGTATAATTGGTAAAGTCAAAATCTGAAATAGTCCAATTCACACCTGAACCACTTTGATAAAACCAAGCAGTTTTGGCTGCTTGTGGGTTTGATGTATTAGGTAAGGAAGTTATTTTGATTTTTAAAGCTGTACCTTTTGATAATTGTGTTGCTAAACTCTGAGTGGAACCATTTTCAATTTTGTAAGTCGTTTTTGTTAATGATAATATATTATCCCCATTTGCACCTGTTTCTGGATATGAAATGGGTATTTGGGTAATAGAAAACTTGGTATTGGTGATAAAGGTTGATATATGCTTACCAAAACTTGGAATATTAACGTTGATACCCAAATCAGCATATCGTTTCGCTAAATTATTTTTTATGGCATTCGTATCCAAAATAATGGTGTGATTGATTAATTCTGAACCTACTATTTTGCTATCAAGTATTCCATCATCTTTGATATCATTGCTCATATTAGAAAGCAATTCTGTAAGCTCTGCTTCTGTACGAAACCCTTGAATAATTGAAGAAATAGCCAATAAAATGCCATTGTCGTCTCCATTTTCTGCTATATTTAGGTTTTCAAAGGATTTTATCTCAGTTTTTTTAATATTAAAAATATTTAAGATTTCTACCCTTGATTGCTTTTTAGCATCTGTATATGATTTCCCTGATTTTATTAAATATTCAACCCTAGACTTTTCTAAATGAGTTAGAATATTAATGTTGATAGTCGCACTATTGGTAACATTGCAAAGTGCATTTAAAGTTATTTGTGCAAAAGATTGTCTTCCAGTTACTTCATTAAAATAAAAACCATCGGCTTTTAAATTTACATAATTAGAACTTAATGAAAGCTTATCAAGTTGAAAAGATCCTTTATTGTCTGTAATTTGAACATTATAAATACTTCCGGTAGGCGATAATTCAGCATTCAAATCAAAAACTGAGATAGAACTTCCGTTTATAAATGGTCCTTTTTGCGCATACCCGCTAAAGCTTTTCGTTTCTTTTTGAACTGTTACTTCATTTTTAATACAACCTAAAGTTGTGATTAAAAGTAATAATAAACTGTGTTTTGTTATTTTTTTAGTTATATTTTTCATAGTTGAAATGTTTATTGGTTATTTTTTTATTTGTTTAGGCTATTTTTTTGATTTTCCGTTAATTCAATTGGTTTAATCTTTAATCTATATACTTTATCGAATATCTAGTTCTGAGCCAAGAATAACTTCAAAATCATTCATAATGGCATGATTTGTTTTGTTAACAATTAGTTTCGCACCGTTTTGTACTTTTACATTTTTAAATGATATTTCGCAAGTATTTATGGTAGTGTTGGAATTGTAATTTGTATTGGTTACAAAATCAGACTGGCAATTTTGTGCTGCTTGCACTGCTGCGAAGGCATCTATCAAACCGTAACCCATTTGCTGGTTTCTTGTACCATTGGGTCGATTCGCTTCAGTACTATAAGGTAGAACCGTACCTACTTTTCGGCAAGTAGATTCTATTATTTTTACTACTGTTTCTCTGGTTAGATGAGGGCTTACAGATAGCATAAGTGCGGCCACACCAGAAACATGAGGTGCAGCGTATGATGTACCAAAATCGTAACTCACATCGTTATTTAAATCAGCAGATAATATATTAAAGCCTGGAGCCATTACATCTAATTTGGCTCCGAATGCAGAAAATAATCCTCGATTACCATTATTTCCTGTTGCGCCTACTGTCAAAATTTCATCTCGATAGTTTGCAGGGTAATGTATTGTACCATAATTATAACTAAAATATTCTGCATCATTACCTGTTCCAAATATTACTATTGCTCCCAAACCATTTCTACCATTAAAAAGTGCATTAGTTATCGCGTCTTCCAGCATTGTACTTTTTATGCTAAATGAATTTTGAGATGGAACACCCCATGAGCAATTGATTATAGCTGCTCCGTTTTGAACTGCCCAATTAAAGCCTGCTGCTAAATCTTCTGAATAAGTAGCTGTTTGTCCATGGCTAATATTCATAATACTTACGTCTGGCGCTACTCCTGCTACCTTACTTCTATTGTGATTTGCACTGATGATACTTGCCACACGTGTGCCATGAGGTTCACGTATTCCAGCAGGGCTTGACCTATTTGAAGTACTGTAAGAAGTTGTGAAATTTGTTCCTGCAAACTCACGGTTATTTTCATCAACACCACTATCATAAACCGCTACAATTACACTGGAATTTCCTTTGGTAATATTCCAAGCTTGGCAAGCATTAATACCAAAACTTGAACTCGAACCCATACCCCATTGATCTGAAAATCTAGTATCCGTAACACAAGTATGCTTAAACTCAATCACAAAACCAGGATCAATATCTGAAAAAAAGCCTGATTCAAAAAATAAATTTGAAGCTTCTAATGTATTATATTTTGAATCATTTTTAGGTAAAAGTGCATACCAATTTTTGGTATGAGCCGCTTTGCGCAAAACAGTACATTGGGTTTTTGATGCTACTTCTTTTAGTAAATTAGTATCTTTTTCTTCTTTCAATTTTACATAAAAATATACAGAAAGTGGAATAGGCTTATCTTCTATTGCTTTTTCCACTTTATGCACATACTTACTTTGTTTCAAACGTTTCCATACTTTGGCGTAGTCGGCACTATCAGTTATTTCTATTGTAATGGCTGTATTATTTTTTATTCGCTTATTTGTTAATGTGTCATTTTCAGATGGTTTTGATTTAATTGCCTTTTTTTTAGGAATACCCAAATCAATTTTATCTACTTGATCACCAGAAACAAACAATTTGTGCCGGTTAATAGGTAAAAATACTTTTTTGCCATTGTAATAGTAATACTCATCCAGGGTACTAATTTGAGATCTAATTTCACTACAAAAGCAAAACATAGACACGATTATCATTATCATTATCTTTTTCATCTTATTTTATTTTTATAAATGTTTTATTTATTACCCTTAATTCTATACCCACTTGAAAATTATAGATTATAATTTCTTTAATACTTTCTATTTTAAAAACATAACAATCAAACTTTACTTTGAAATTAGGTGCTCTGTAAAAGCAAAGCGTATCTGGTACAAATGAATACCTCCACTGCTCATTTTTGGATTTAATGTAATTTTTTACAGTTAAATTTCGTGTAAAAGTTACAGTATCATATACACCTATTGTTTCATAATCTTTTATACTTACCCAAGTACCAAATAATACTTTGGCTACTTCTGGGTATTTTATGCTGTCATGTATTACGGGAATAGTATCCTTTATGATGGCAGTTCCCGTAGGTGTGCAAGTCGGCAAGGTGCATGATGTGGCTGTTCCTGTTACTGTAGAAACGGAATTGTCATTTTTTACAGGCTTAGGGTTACCGTTTTCAGTACACGAATATGCACCTATTATAAAAGCGAGCACGCTTATTTTGATTACATTTTTCATAAGTTTCATATTTTACCCTTTCAAGCGGTTTTGAATTTCTTGAAAGGGTGGTGAATTTATTCTACAATGATCATTTTTTTGGTGTCTATCACACGGCCATCGGCTACGAGGGCATAGATGTATAAACCTGAGTGCAGCTCTTGGGCTTTGAGCGTTACGCTACTTTCTCCCTTGTTTTCTATGGTAAGGCTTTTGAGCTGTTTGCCATTAAGGTCATAGATATAAATAGCCGCTTGGCTCACTGAGTTGGGCAAAAAGTATTTGATTTGCGTTTCTACTGTAAAAGGATTGGGCGTGTTTTGGTAAAGAAAAGCCGTGCTTGTAGGCTCAGGTTCTGCTTTTTCACTGTCGCTACGGGCATTATTTTTATTGCCTTTTTTGAGCTTTTTCACATCTGCTTCGAGGCTTTCTATTTTGGCATTTTGCTCCTTAATAGCTTCCACCAAGAGCGGGATTACTGCTATATAATTCACGGATTTTAAGCCTGAGGAATCGGTAGAAACTAAGTTGGGAAGTACTTGCTCTAGCTCTTGTGCCACAAAACCGTATTGGTTTTTGTGTTGCATACAAGCACCGTAGGCTATTTTAATTTTGCGCTTTTCGTATCTCACTTTTTTGGTCGTATCGCTCGATTTTGATTTCGTATCTTCCGCCACTATTACCATTTGCTCTCTTTCGGTAGAATCTATGGCATCATAATTTACCCCTCTATTTTTACGTTTCCATTCACATGAAGCCTTTCATTGGGATTGTTAGTGCCTATGCCTACATTGCCATTACTGCCAATTATCATCTTGGTATAGCCAAAATTAGGCTCATTCGTACCCGTTTCAAAAGCAATGCCATGGCCATGAAAAAGCGTTAGTCTTTTGTAATTAAAATCATCTCCTGTTATTCCGCCACTTACACCATTAGCATAAGGGAAATAAAGCTTATAATATTCACTGCTGAAAAGAAAATTACCATTTACTTCTAATTTTGCACTTGGCGAAAGAGTCCCAATCCCTACATTTCCCCCATATGGTTGTAAATTTAATTCACTTCTGTTTCCATCCAAATTATACACGTCAATGTTTATGGCTGTAGAATTTGGATTTTTACTTATAAATAATCGAGAATTAATACTTTGAAATAATGCTATTGTTCCATCTAATTTAGTACTATTCACATGAAAAGTTCTTATTGGGGATGATATCCCAATTCCTACATTTCCACTACTTTCAACTTTCAATTGAGCAAAACTACTCGTACTCATCAGCAGAGCCATTACATAATAAATAGGTTTAAAAACAAATCTGCCTAAAGGCGAACGGTTAGTTGGTTGGTTGGTTTTCATAAAATAATTATTTAAGTTTAATGTTTCACAATGATAAAAATAAAAAGTAAGAAATAAAAAAATAGTTTAAAAGTTAATATTGCATTAATATTGAAAAGTATATAATATTTTAAGGAAAATATAAATATTACGTAATATAAAAATTAAATTTTAAAGCGCAATTTCAAACAAAAAAGCCTCAGTTTTAATTGAAACTGAGGCTTTTTTGTTTGAAAAAAATTAAATGTTATTT
>JAAFJZ010000115.1 GCA_013298205.1 Cytophagales bacterium | reverse complement strand
TTTCATCAGTTGGTGTAGATAGAATTATGACTTGTGATTTACATGCAGGACAAATTCAGGGTTTTTTCGACTTTCCGGTAGATCATTTAGATGGATCTTATATATTCATTCCTTACATTCAAAATTTATATTTAGAGAATTTAGTTATTGCTTCTCCTGATGTTGGAGGCTTGTCAAGAGCTCGAGCAATTGCCAAACATTTTCAAGTTGATTTGGTAGTTTGCGACAAACATAGAGTTAGAGCTAATCAAGTAGCATCAATGCAACTGATTGGGGATGTTCAAAATGCTAACGTAGTTCTAGTAGATGATTTGATGGATACAGGTGGCACTATTTGTAAAGCCGCAGAAATTATTATGGAAAAAGGTGCTAAATCTGTACGAGCTATTTGTACGCATCCTATTCTTTCTGGAAATGCATATGAAAACATTTCAAATTCTTTGTTAACTGAAGTAGCTGTTTCTGATACCATTCCACTTAAAAAAACACTATCAAAAATACGAGTACTTTCTATTGCTGATCTTTTTGCTACAGCAATAAGCCGTACACACAACAATGAATCAATTAGTTCATTATTTATTTAAAAACAATTATTAATTTTATCAAATGAAAACAGTAGAGATTATAGGGTATTACAGAGCAAATCTCGGAAAAAAAGCTTCTAAACAAACTAGATTAGACGCAAGTGTTCCATGTGTACTTTACGGAGGAGAGAAAAATATTACTTTCCATTCACCAATGATTCTTTTTAGAGAACTTGTTTACTCTAACGAAGCTTACAAAGTTCTTTTAAATATTGAAGGAGATCATTTTGAAGCAATTATGCAAGACATTCAGTTTCACCCAGTAAGTGAAATGATTATGCATGTAGATTTCTTAGAACTTAGTGAAAATAAACCAGTTAAGATGGATGTGCCAGTAAACGTTTCAGGAACTTCTACAGGTGTAATGCAAGGTGGTCGTTTAGCACAAAAATTTACTAAGTTAAAAGTAAGTGCTTTACCTAAAAATATGCCTGAGTATGTAGAAGTAGACATAAACGGTTTAGAATTAGGTAAATCTGTTCGTGTTAGAGACATCAAAACATCAAACTACATTTTATTACATGAGCCAGCACTTCCTATTGTAACTGTTGCCGCAACTAGAGCAACAAAACAACAAGATGCTGATGCAGCTAAAAAGTAATTATTTTATTAATTGCACAAAAAAAAATCCTGAATAATTTCAGGATTTTTTTTTGTGCAAATTTCGAAAAAATTGAGTTGGTCTAATTTGATTAATTAAAGTACTCTTTTATTTTTTCAAAAAATGATTTGTCTCCTTTTGTAGGTTTAGGAGCAAAATTTAGTGAATTTTTAAGCGTCTCCATCATTTCTTTTTCACTATTGTTCACTTGTTTGGGTGTCCAAATATTAACATAAATAAGTTGATCACCTTTTTGGTAGCTGTTTACATCTTTTAAACCCTTATCTTTAATTCTTAAAACTTTACCGCTTTGAGTACCAGGGTCTATTTTTATTTTAACCCTACCATCTATTGTAGGTACTTCTGCAGAACAACCTAAAACAGCATCAGGAAAGCTTATATACAAATCATGTATTAAATTGATTCCATCTCTTTTAAGTTCTAAATGCTCTTCTTCTTCGATTACAATTAGCAAATCGCCTGGATAACCACCACCAGCAGGCATATTCCCTTTTCCATTCATAGATAGTTGCATTCCTTCACCAACACCAGCAGGTATTTTGATACTAATTACTTCTTCTTCCGAAAGAACACCATCTCCGTAACAAGTACCACATTTATCAGTAATTATTTTGCCAGCTCCACTACAAATGGGGCAAGTTCCCGAAGAAACCATTTGTCCAAGCATAGTATTTACTACTTTTTTTACTTGACCAGTTCCGTTGCAATGTTTGCAACTTTGCAAAGCTGTTCCATTCTTCGCTCCATTACCACCGCAGGACTTACAACTTACTTGTTTTTTTACTTTTACTTTTTTCTCTACTCCATGAGCAATTTCATCTAAAGACATTTTTAATTTAATTCTTAGATTCGAACCTTTTCTTTGTCCTCCTCTTGAACTTCCACCAAAAAAACTTTCAAATCCAGAAGCTGCTCCACCACCACCAAATATATCTCCAAATTGCGAGAAAATGTCATCCATATTCATTCCACCTCCACCATAGCTTTGACCTCCTCCGCTGGCTTGATGTCCAAAACGATCATATTTTGCTTTTTTATCTGCAGAACTTAAAACTTCATAAGCTTCAGCTGCCTCTTTGAACTTGTCTTCAGCACTGCTATCGCCTGGATTTTTATCTGGGTGATATTGAATAGCCATTTTTCTATAGGCTTTTTTGATTTCTTCAGCAGTAGCAGTTTTATTAACTCCTAGAACATCATAATAGTCTTTTTTTGCCATTATATTCCTGTAATTACTTTTGCGAAACGAATTATTTTATCACCTAGAAAAAATCCTTTTTCTATTTCATCTACTATTTTCCCTTTCATGTTATCATCAGAAACTGGAATTTGGGTAATCGCTTCGTGCAACTCTACATCAAAGTCTTGCCCTATAGTTTCCATTTCTTTTAAACCTTGAGATATTAAAGTTTTTTTAAACTTTCCAAACACTAATTTTATACCTTTTTGGGTGTTTTCATCCCAAGGTTCATCAGTTATATTTTTTTCAGCTCTTTCTATATCGTCCATAACGGGCAATAATTCAAGAATAAGTGCTTTATTGGCTGAAGAAATTAATTCTATTTTTTCTTTACTTGTTCTTTTTCTGAAATTTTCAAAATCAGCCTGTAATCTTAAATATTTGTCTTTAATATCTGCCAATTCTGCAGATACTTTGTGTATTTCAGAATTCTCTTCTATTAAAGTTTCAACAATTGGAGTTTCTGTAACTTCTTCTAATGTAGTTTGGTCTGTAAAAGACTCGTTATCATTGTTTTCTTTTGTTGTGCTCATAAATTTTCATTGTTATTGCTTAATTTGTTTCAAAAAGTTTGCCAAGGTTTTTGAATGTCATTTTGACATAATTTTATTTTTTATTAAAAATTGATTAAAAAGTAATCTATTTTTTTTTCAAGAGTGTTAATCGTCTGAGTAATCAATTTCTAATTCTGGTAACTGTTCTTTTACTTGTTTTGCTATGCTGCCGTTTAATCTAACTTTGTGAACAGTTTTTGCCATTTGAATTTGCTCAAGCGTTAATCCTTTCACATTTCTAAGGTCTGTTTTGTATAAATTGGTATTTTTAAAATTTGTTCCTAAAAGATTCGCACCTCTTAAATCTGCCTCCATTAAAAAAGCATTTTCAAAATTGGACATTATACAATTTGCTTTACTTAAATTGGCTTTTATTAAACTTGAGTTTGAAAAATTCGCTCCACTCAAAAAGGAACCAGATAAATCAGAATTGTTCATACTACATTCTTCTAAGCTAGCTTGATTTAGTCGTGCATTAACCATGATTGAGCTTATTAAATTACATTTTGAAAGATTTGCACTATTCAAATTTGATTCTGAAAGATTTACATAATTCAGGTTTGTATTTACTAGATAGGAGTGGGACAAATCAATTTTTACAATTCCATCTCTGTTTAATCTTTTTACATTACCCATGGCTCTATAAGCTGATTCTTCAGATTTCCAATATCTAAAATCATCCAATTCATCTAAATATCGTCTTATTCTTTGCTGTTTTTCTCCATTTTTTTGTAACCATAATAGCAAAATACCAATAAATGCCAAATCAAAAAGTACTCCATGCGCTTCAATTAATATACCTTCTATATAATGTTTGGGGTTATTTGAAATCATGGGAATACTTAAAAGTAAGAGAAAAATACTGATAATAAGCAAAAGCAAAGCATTTGTTAAAATCGGTCTTTGTACAATCCGGTTTAAAGAAATTACTATATTATCTTTTTTAAGCCTAGTTTTATACTTACTAATATTTTCTTTTAAGTCCACAAATTTTTATTTTGAGAATTTTAATTTCTTAAACACAATAATAATTGCTATAAATATTATATAAAAAATGAAGAAATGCTATTTTTAATAAGAAAATAATTAAGCTTTTATTTAAATTATTAAACAAAAGGTGTTTTAACAATGATGGCTTTTACTTTTTTGTCTCTTATTCCAATCCAAATCTCGGAATTGATTTTACTATTTTCAATATTAATATAGCCCATTCCTATACCAGATTTAAGTAAAGGAGACTGAGTACCAGAGCTTACCTCTCCGATTGTATCACCATTTGAATTGTATATAAGATAATGACTGCGAGGTATTCCTATTTCTAGCATCTTAAATCCTACTAGCTTTTTAATAATGCCATTTTCTTTTTGAGCTTGTAATATATGTTTACCTAAAAAATCTTTATTTAATTTTGTAATCCACCCTAAATTTGCTTCTAATGGTGTAGTTTCATCATTAATGTCATTCCCATATAAAGTATAACCTTTTTCGATTCGTAGTGTATCTCTTGCTCCTAATCCTATGGGAATCAAATTGAATTCATACCCAACTGAAAACAACAACTCCCATAATTTTTTTGCATCTTTAACTTGAACAAAAAGTTCAAATCCCCCTGAACCAGTATACCCAGTATGAGAAATTATAACATTTGGAATATCAGCTAGGTTACTAATTTCAAAATTGTAATATGAAATACCAGAAAGATTATTTGAACTTAACTTTTGTACTAAATTCAAAGCTTTTGGACCTTGAACAGCAAACAAACACCACGAACTAGATTCATTAACCAACTCACAATCAAATTTTTTGTGCTTCATCATGTGATTAAAATCTTTTTCTATATTTGAAGCATTTACTACTAGAAAGTAGTCATTATCAGCTTTCTTGTATACTAAAAGATCATCAACAATTCCACCGTTCTCATTTAACAAACAGGAGTATTGTGCTTTTCCATTTTGAAGTGAAGAAACAGAATTTGAAGTAAGATATTCTAAAAATTGTAAAGATTCTTTACCTTTTACAGTAAATTCTCCCATATGTGATACATCAAAAATTCCAACACTATTTCTAACTGCTAAATGCTCTTCTGTTTCAGATCGATATTTTAAAGGCATCATGAATCCACCAAAGGAAACCATTTTTCCACCTAAATCAACATGAGTTTGGTGTAGAGGTATTAAAGGTTCTGCTTTACTTGTTTTAGATTTAGGTGAAGGTTTAACTGGTTTTTCTTCAGTTATCACATGAGGTAATTCTTGAACTATGGAAGTTGATTCATTTTCTTTAGTGGTTTCAACTTTTTTTACCAAAACACTAGGTGCTTCTTTTAAAATAATTGAGTACCATAGCACAAGTTTTTTTATATCAGAAACATATACCTTTTCTTTGTCGTAGTTTGGAAGCAATTCTCCCATAAACTTTTTCAACTTTTCAGGGTCTGACTTAGAATCGATTGGAAGTTGATCGTTGTATTTTTCTTTAACTTTAAACATTACCTCTTCTAAAGGTAAGTTATCTTTAGAATCTTCTAAATATATTGAAATATCTCCTAATATTGAAAGTTTGCTATTTGGAGAAGTTACAATGCGTTTTTTTTCGATGTCTAATGATTCTAAAATTACGCCATTTCTGGTTGGCTTTACAACTAAAAATAATCCATTTTTGCCAGATAGGGATGCGATGTCTTTAAATTCCATTTAAATTAAGGTATTTTTTTAGACCGCAAAAGTAGTGGATTTTATAATTAAATATCAATTATTAGAAAAGTTAGTTTAAAGTTTTTTGTTAAATATTTTCAATTTGTTGTTTTTTGCATTTTTGATAAGATTTGTTCTAAATATTAGAGGTCATTTGTCCTGACATATAGAAATTTATTTTTGTCCCTTAATTAAGATAAAAATTTTATTGATATTCTAAATTTATTTATAAAAAAAGTACAACTGTATTATTGTTTTTTTCATAATTAAATTTAATTAAAATTAAGTTTTTGAAATTCTTGAATCCCAAACTTTTGAAGATTCATTAAATTATTTCTACTTTTGTACATATATACTAAAAATGAGCAAAACATTATTCGACAAAATTTGGCAAAAACATGTTGTAAATAGTACTGAAGGTTATCCTGATTTACTTTATATTGACATGCATTATATTCATGAAGTTACAAGTCCTCAAGCTTTTGATGGTTTGAAAACCAGAAACTTACCTGTTTTTAGGCTTCAAAGAACTTTAGCAACAGCAGATCATAATGTACCTACTAAAGATCAACATTTACCAATTAAAGAAGAGCTTTCACGCAAACAAGTTGAAAAGTTGTCTGAAAATTGTAAAGAATATGGTGTAGAGCTTTTCGCCTTGGGTCATCAAAAACAAGGTATTGTACATGTAATTGGTCCAGAATTGGGAGTTACTAATCCAGGAATGACGATTGTTTGTGGAGACAGTCATACCTCTACGCATGGAGCATTTGGTGCAATAGCATTTGGAATCGGAACCAGTGAGGTAGAAATGGTACTAGGTACTCAATGTGTTTTGCAATACAAACCTCTTACCATGAAAATAGATATTTCTGGAAAGTTAGGTAAGGGCGTTACGGCAAAAGATATAATTTTATATGTAATAGCTCAAATTTCTGCCTCTGGTGGAAATGGTTATGCAGTAGAGTATTCTGGTTCTGCGATTCGAGCATTAAGTATGGAAGCTAGAATGACAATTTGTAATATGAGTATTGAAATGGGCGCTAGATGTGGGTTAATAGCTCCAGATCAAATTACTTTTGACTACATTGAAGGAAAAGAAAGGGCTCCAAAAGGCAATGATTGGGATAAATCATTAAAGGAATGGAAAACTTTATATTCCGATCTAGATGCCAAATTTGATAAAGTTTATGCTTTTGAAGCAGAAAATATTGAACCTATGGTAACTTATGGAACCAATCCAGGTATGGGTCTAGGTATAAATGAAAATATTCCATTAAGTAAAGATCTAGAAAATAAAGCAGAAGTCGCTTCATTCATAAAATCTTTAGATTATATGGGTCTTACTGAAGGTCAAGCCATAAAAGGTCAAAAAATAGATTATGTTTTTATAGGAAGTTGTACCAATTCTAGAATTGAAGATTTGCGAGCAGCAGCCAATTTGATTAAAGGGAAACAAAAATCAGCTTCTGTGATAGCATGGATTATTCCGGGTTCTAAAATGGTAGAAAAACAAGCTAAAGCCGAAGGTTTGGATTTAATTTTTAAAGAAGCTGGTTTTGACTTTAGAGAGCCAGGATGTTCTGCTTGTTTAGGTATGAATGAAGATAAAATTCCAGCTGGTAAATATTGTATTTCTACTTCAAACAGAAATTTTGAAGGAAGACAAGGGCAGGGAGCAAGAACTCTTTTGGCTAGCCCAATTATGGCTGCCGCAGCTGCACTAACAGGGAAAGTTACGGATGTGAGAGATTTTTTAAATTAATATAATTACTACTATTTAATATGTCAAAAAAAACATTCACCCATATAAAAGATACTGTAGTTCCTTTAGCTATTGATCACATTGATACAGATCAAATCATACCTGCTAGATATTTAAAA